>JAIEQT010000400.1 GCA_019747455.1 Chitinophagaceae bacterium
ATAAGCTCCTCCAATTAAGAAAATTAGTTGCTTATTACTCTCGTTGGCCCTTTGTTGAATAAACTGTGCTAATTGAGGAGAGCTGAACATTTTCCCTCTTTCATCCAAGAGTACTAAAAAATCATCTTTTTGAAGTAATCCTAATACTAACTTTCCCTCTGCATTTTTTAATTCCGTTTCAGTTAAACTTGCTGCACTCTTTGGCGGTGCGATAATTTGCCAATCGCATCTGAAATATTTGTTAATACGTTGGGTAAAGTCTACTACACCGGGTTTAATATACGACTCATCAGCTTTGCCAATTGAAAGGAACAATATCTTCATATACCCGTTTGTGTTATTTTTATATTCAAATTAAGGACTTTGTATGAGAAAATCGTTTTTGTTTATAATTATAGCTATCTGTGGCGTGATACCTGGTTTTTCTCAGGAAATCGATTCCATGATGAGCGTTTATGCAGAACTTGCCCCTAAAGAGAAAATACATGTACATTTCGACAGGGATATCTATAACCCCGAAGAAACTATTTTTTACAAAGTATATCTTTTGTCGGGGAATCAATTAAGCGGACTGAGTAAAAATATGTATGTTGAATGGTATGATACTACCGGTACACTTATCAAACAAACCATTGCTCCTCTTTTCCTTTCAGGAGCCGCAGGGAGCTTCGAAATACCTAAAGGATACAAAGGAAATTATGTTCGTTTGAGAGCTTTTACACGATGGATGTTAAATGAAGAGAATGAAACTGCGGTATATGAGAAATTGATTCCATTGAATCTGGGAAATACAAACACACAAAAACTAAATATCAATAAAACTAATTTATCCTTATTCCCCGAAGGTGGATATTTGGTAGAAGGTATATCTTCCCGAGTTGCCTTTAAAGCCACCAACAGTAATGGACTTCCGGTAAAAGTTTCAGGATTTGTACGTAATGCAAAGAATGAAGTGATAGATAGTATTATCACTATTCACGATGGTATGGGTTTGTTTTTGTTGAATCCAGTTAAGGGAGAGCAATATCGTGTAGAGTGGACAGACGAGTTTAAACAAAAATATACTACACCGATTACCCAAATACAACCAACAGGAGTGGTGATGTTAGTTCGAACAACAAACGACAAAGCGGCTATTACCATTCAACGATCTCCTAATACAAGTGGAGATTTACAACAATATACACTGATGGTTCATATGAATCAAGAGCCTTTATTTAAAGTGGCGATTAAGATGACGGAGAGAACGCTTCAAAGAGCTGAAATTCCTATCGATCAAATGCCAACGGGTATCCTTCAATTTACATTATTTAATGCAGCATTACAACCGGTAGCTGAGAGGATCATTTTTGTAAATAATCATCTTCACGAATTCAATGCCAAGGTAAATCCTATTTATACGAGTATAGAAAAAAGAGCAAAGAATAGTTTAGATATTGTTATTACAGATACGGCCGTTAGTAACTTGTCTGTTTCTATTATAGATGCAGGTATAGCCGCGCCGGAGAGAACTAACATCTACACAGATTTTTTACTTAGCAATGAGATCAAGGGGTATATTCATAACCCCGCTTACTATTTTACCAGTGATGCCGATGTGGTAACCAGTAAATTAGATTTAGTTATGATGACAAGTGGTTGGAGAAGATATAATTGGGATAAACTGAAAGCGGGTATTTTACCGGTAATTAAATATTTACCGGAAACAGAAAACATGCGGATCAGTGGGAATGTATTTGGAATGAAAGATATTGGCGCGCAACAACTAGTGCTTAACTCCATTCTTTTGGGAAAAGATAGTAGTAAGCAATTTTTATTTTTTCCTGTTAATAAAGATGGTAGTTTTACGCAGCCCGATATATTTTTTTACGATACGGCTAAAGTGTATTATAACTTTAATTCCAGTGTAAAAGGTGCCGATAGATTACAAGTAAAATTCGATAATGGTTTTTTTAGAAGAGAGAATGGATATAAAACAAGTGCCTTTACCGGCGTAACTGTTTTTCCCGATGCCGATAGTTTATGGAGAGTGAGGATGAACTATTTTTTAGCAGAGCAAGAACGCATAAAAAAACTACAGGAATCAGCGAACCTGCAAGAGGTTATTGTTAAAACAAAAGTAAAAACACCCTTACAACAAATGGATGAAAAATACGCCCGAGGGTTATTTGCAGGTTCAGATGCGTATAGCTTTGATCTAATTAATGATAAATTTGTACCTATTGATATTTTTTCTTATTTGCAGGGAAGGGTTCCTGGTTTACAAATATCCGGTTCAGGTGGACAAACCAGTTTAACTTGGCGCGGTAGCACACCTTCTCTTTTCTTAGATGAGATGCCAACTGATATTAATATGATCAGTGGATTGCCAGTTCAACAAGTAGCTTATATCAAAGTATTCCGCCCCCCTTTTTTTGGAGCTAGTGGCGGTGGCGCCGGGGGAGCTATTGCTGTTTATACCAGAAGAGGAAATGATGGAAAGAAAGAAGATTATTCAGGTAAAGGAATGAATTTTATAAGCTTAGCAGGCTTTTCCCGATTTAAAGAATTTTATAATCCGGTATACGACAAGAATAATAATTCATTAGAAACAGATGTTCGTAATACCCTTTACTGGAATCCCAATATTTTTACAAATAAAAGATCACCTCGTTTTAAGATTGATTTTTATAATAATGATGTTTCAAAAAAATTACTTTTAGTATTAGAGGGTATCAATGCAGATGGCAAAATGACTAGAGTAGTTAAAACAATTGAGTAATGAAAACAGTAATTCGTTTTTTAATTGGTATTACATGTTTTGGTATTACCTCCTCGCCGGCTCAGAATATAGATTCTCTCATGAAAAAATATGTCGATTTAGCTCCGGTTGAGAAAATCTATATCCAGTTTGATCGGCCATCTTATGATATTGGGGAAACTATTTTTTACAAAGTTTACCTTTTGCGCAACGGCAAATGGAATGCAGAAAGTAAAAATATATACATCAACTGGTTCGATGATAATGGGAATTGTATCAAACAAACAGTGGCACCTATTCTACTTTCTTCTTCGCAGGGAAGTTTTAATCTTCCCAAAAACTATACCGGCAACGCTTTACGTATGGTTGCGTATACAGGTTGGATGCTTAACGACCATCAACGCGATTATTTATTTGAAAGAGTCTTTGCCTTTCCAAAAAACAAGCGTACTGATAAAACGAATAATATTCAAAGAACAAAAGTAGAGCTGTTTCCTGAAGGAGGTGATTTGATATTTAATTTAGCGAGCAGGGTTGCATTTAAATCAACTGATAATAATGGAATGCCTGTTGCTATTACCGGTAAGGTGGTAAACGGAAGAGGAGAGGAAATTGCTACACTAAAAACGGAGCACGACGGAATGGGTTTATTCAGTTGTAAGCCAGTTAGCGGAGAGAATTATTTTATCAATTGGAAGGATATCCACGGTAATGAAGGAACACAACAAATCACGAAAATAAAAGATAGGGGTGGGGTGCTTACTGTATATCAAACAAATGAGAATGCACAAATAACGGTACAAGTAAACCATAATAGTACAGGGATACAGCCTTATAAACTGCTTATTCATCAAGATCAGGTGCTACTGGCACAAAAAGAGTTGCATGTAGCCAATGCCAGTGCCATGCGTATTACTTTCCCCCTTTTTAATTGTAGCACCGGCATTATTCAGTTTACATTACTTACGAGTGATAATAAACCAGTTGCAGAACGCATCATTTATGTGGATAATGAAGATTACAGTTTTGAAACAAATATTTCGATGATAGAAAGGAATCTTACTAAGCGGGGGAAAAATATTGCTGATATCAGTTTACAAGACACCCTCTTAGCTAATCTAAGTATTTCTGTTTACGATCCACAAACTTCAGGAAAAGAGGTGCACTCTATTATAAGTGGCTTTTTATTAAGTAATGAGTTACGCGGCTATATACATAACCCGGCATATTATGTTGATGCGGAGAATCCCAAGCGAAATGAACATATTGATCTATTAATGCTTACCCATGGTTGGAGAAGATTTGATTGGCAGGCTATAACTACCGGTGTTTTCCCGAAATTAAAGTTTTCTATGCGTGATGATTTTGTGGGTGTTAAGGGAAGATTTATTGAATCATCAAATTTATTGTCTGATACCTCTTTACTCAATATGGTAGTTGTACAATCGGATAGTACCGCACAATACCTTACTACTGTTACGGTAGGAAATAACCCATTTGAGATTAAAAATCTAATCATCACCGATACGGCTAAAATTTACTATGGATTTCAAAAAAAGAAAGAGAAAACAATAAAACGTAAAATCCTTTTTGAAAATGGACTGCATCTTGGCGATGCTATCGCAAATTATACTTTTCATGATCCTGATCCTGTTTGGCAACAGCAACCCATTAGCAATACCAGCATAAATACTTTTGATAAAGAAGTGAATGAATTAAAGGAAGTAATCGTAGGTACTAAAGCGAAATCAAAAATTGAACTATTAGATGAGCGATATACCACCGGTGTTTTCAGAGGCGGTAATGCCAGGACCTTCGACCTTATTAGTAATGGGTCTCCCGCGTATGCAGATGTTTTTAACTATCTGCAAGGCAGGGTGCCGGGGTTTTATATTGGTTTTGGTGTTAAGGATAGTAATGAAGTAATTCCTAAGCCCAGGCCTGTTATAACCAATATACGTACAAGTTATTCACCCATTTTATTTTTAGATCAATCGCCAATTGATGATGTAAATAGCTTGATTGGAATTAATATTAATGATATCGCCTATATAAAAGTATTTGACCCCGGTTTTGTGGGGGGTGGACTGAGTTCTCCGGGTGGCGCTATTGCTTTATATTCTAAGCGGGGAACTGAAGTTATAAATGGAACTTATATTCCTCCGGGTATGGATGTTGTTACCTTAACAGGATATAATCGATTCAAAGAATTTTATAGCCCTATGTACAGTAGAGATTTTAACCCTGCACAACCGGATAATAGAAAAACGATTTATTGGAATCCTTCTATAATCTTATCAAAAGAAAAAAATACACAGCGAATTGAGTTTTATAATAATGATCTGTCTACAAAATTGATCATGGTATTAGAGGGAATTAACGTGAATGGGAAGATATCCAGCGTAGTGAAGCAAATTGATTGAGGGTGTTTAAACTATTGAATACGATCTATTACATAGTTGCTCACAGTTAAAAAAATCTTTCCTGTCTTAGGTCCTGATTCCCGCATTTTTTTTCTATCGATATCCGTGTCTTTACCCATAAAATTGAATGGAATTCTTATTTTCTCTACTTCAAAACTAACTTCAACCTTGGATGGCAGTGGGTCTGCTTGCTTATCGTACTGAAAAATTAATGTATAGGTGCCATCCTTTTTGGTACTAATCTCTGATTCTGCAATTCTGGTATTTGCCACGTCAATCAGCAAAAGGGCAATAGAAAAGTCTGCTTTAGGATCGGTAGGTACGATATTAATAGCTTTATATTTTTTACCATTTCGCCATTCTTCCCCTCTTGGTACGGTAATATGATCATAGGCTAATAATTGATTCAAGGTAAAATCGAGGCCTCTTTTGGGAATCATTACAAAATCTTCAGAAGAAAATTTAATAGGCTTATTTTTTTGGTACCTCATGGTGGCTTTTTTGGCAGGCATATTGATAAAGCTAATATCTATGCTTAGCTTTAAGTTGGCAGTAAAGCTTTTGATAGAATCCATACGGCTTTTAATCCTTAACAGATCAACATCTGTTTGTTGAGAAGCAGCCGTGTAGGATAATGCGAAAAATAATATCTGTACAAAAAATGGTTTCATTAGCCAATATCTTTCTTGTGAAATAACAAAACGCCTGATATTACCAATATAATAATATAACCGACGCTTAATAGGGTATTTTGATATACAGTGTGCCAGGGAATAGTTGTGTAAAAAAAATATTGCCAGGTATCACTGAGTTTCATAAATAATAAAGTGTTCAACCATTGATTGCCCAAATCTACTTTTAGTAGCAGGTGAGAAATGATAAGAAAGAAAGCAGATACAATCCAGGTTTTGGCAGCATCTTTTAAAAAGATGCCAATAGTAATACTAACTACCGTAAAAAAAATCATCGAGCAGGTTCCAGCACCAAAAGCATAGAGTAGGCGGGTAGTGGCGTCTGAAGATGTAAAGAAATTCAGTGTATTTAAATAAACGATCAAATCACCTCTTCCAAATATGCCATAGCATAAACTAA
>JAIEQT010000007.1 GCA_019747455.1 Chitinophagaceae bacterium
ACGGCGTTTTAATACCAAGGCTCCGGCTAGCGCGGCGCAACCTGCTGAAATATGTACAACAGTTCCGCCTGCAAAATCTAGTGCCCCCATTTTAAATAGAAAGCCCTCAGGATGCCAGGTCCAGTGAGCTATTGGCGCATACACCAGTAAACTGAATAAAGCAATAAACAAAATATACGCTGTAAAGCGAATTCTCTCTGCCACGGCACCTACTACCAATCCGGGTGTAATGATGGCAAACATTAACTGGAATAAGGCGAATAGGGAAAGGGGAATCGTAGGCGCTAAACTCCAGGGTGCGCCGGAATTAACCCCTTTAAAAAAAAGATGGGTAAACGGATTACCGATTACGCCGCCAATTGATTCTCCGAAACATAAACTGTATCCTACAAAAACCCAGAGTACCGATACAACACCTGTTGCTACCACACTTTTGATCATGGTAGAGATCACATTCTTTCTATGTACCATACCGCCATAAAAAAAGGCTAAACCGGGTGTCATTAAAAATACCAACGCGGTGGCTACCAATAGCCAGGTAATATCCGCGGCACTGTATTTTCCTCCGTCGTTAAAATTGGGGAGGGCAGGAACAAATAAGGCAGCAATGGCTACTGCAGCCAATGCAGCAAAGGGGGCGAGTTGTTTAAAGGTGATTTTTGTCATTGCTTGCTGTTTTATTAAAAAATAAAATAATATTTAATATTTTTATGAAAATACTAAATAAAAATTAATAAAAGTCAATAATAATTAACATTTTATTTATTATAATATGTTTTAATAAAACCCGCAAAATGCAATCGTATGCGCTGAATAACATGCGTTTTATTGCGCTAAAAAGCTGCGGTCTTTTGCTTCCAGCAAACTGCTACCCATGAGATATTCATCGATTTTTCGGGCACATTCTCTACCCTCACTAATAGCCCATACAACCAGTGATTGTCCCCTACGCATATCACCCGCCGTAAATACTTTGGGTAAACTGGTTTGATAATTTTTTTCAGTTGCCCTAACATTACCTCTTTCATCGAGCCCCACTTCTAGTTGTTGAATAAGCCCCGTATGTTGTGGATGTGAAAATCCCATAGCCAATAAAACCAATTCACAGGCAATTTCTCTTTCCGATCCGGGTACTTCGGTAAAACCCGCCGCCTTGCCATCCGCACCCATCTTCCACTCCAAATCCACAATCAAAGCACCGGTTAAATTTCCATCCCCGTTGCCGATAAATTTTTTAGTAGCTACCGCCCATTGTCTGCGCGCGCCCTCTTCATGAGAAGAAGTGGTTTTTAATAACATCGGATATTGCGGCCAGGGCATATTCTCTGTTCTTTGCTCAGGTGGCTTTGGCATTAACTCAAACTGTGTAACAGATCTGGCTCCCTGTCTATTCGAAGTACCTACACAATCACTCCCTGTATCGCCCCCGCCAATAACCAATACATTTTTTCCGGTAGCCAGTATATCTGCTTCTTCTAATTTTTCTCCCCCTATTCTTTTATTTTGTTGCTTAAGAAATTCCATGGCAAAATAAATGCCTTTTAAATCTCGCCCTTCAACAGTCAAATCTCTCGGAATAGTAGAACCTCCGGCTAATACCACGGCATGATTTTCTCGGAATAAATCGTTAACACTGGTATTAACACCCACATGCGCATTACATTTAAATAGTACACCTTCTTCCTCCATTACCTGTATTCTTCTATCAATTACCCATTTCTCTAATTTAAAATCCGGAATACCATATCGTAATAAACCACCGGGTTTGGCATCGCGCTCAAACACGGTTACACTATGCCCTGCATAATTTAATTGCGCTGCCGTTGCTAAACCAGCCGGACCAGAACCAATAACGGCAATCTTTTTACCTGTTCTAACATTAGGTTTTTTGGGTTTCACAAATCCTTTTTCAAATGCTATTTCAATGATATGTTTTTCTATTTCCTCAATCGTAACAGGAGGTTGATTAATACCCAATACACAGGCACTCTCACAAGGTGCCGGGCAAATTCTTCCGGTAAACTCAGGAAAATTATTCGTGGAAGAAAGAATATCATAAGCCTCTTCCCAACTTTGCCTATAAACAGCATCATTAAATTCAGGAATGATATTGCCGAGCGGACAACCGCTATGACAAAAGGGAACACCACAATTCATGCATCGGGAAGATTGTTGATTGAGTTGGGTGTCGCTCATTTTATCAACAAACTCATTATAATCATGTATGCGTTCTGCTACACTTCTCTTTGAAGGTAGTGCTCTGGTATATTCTAAAAACCCGGTTGGTTTGCCCATGTTAATCTTCAATTTTGGTTACTTCGACCCTTCGACAAGCTCAGGGTGACATTTACTAGTTATGAATTAATAATTTCTTTTTTTGTAAAACCTTCTTGTAATCACTCGGGAATACTTTTACAAAATGATGTAGTTGATTTTCAAAGTCTGATAAAATGAATTTTGCCACTGTGCTACCTGTGTAAGTAGCATGTTTTTCGATCAATGCAAATAGGGTAGTAGCATCTTCCTGATCGAGTGGATCAAGCTCAACCATTTCTACATTACATTTCTCTCTAAAAGTTTTTTGTGTATCATATATATAAGCAATACCCCCACTCATGCCGGCTGCAAAATTTCTGCCGGTATCACCTAAAATCACCGCAACACCACCGGTCATATATTCACAACCATGATCCCCAACACCTTCGGTAACAACTGTGGCGCCTGAATTACGCACTGCAAAACGTTCACCTGCTTTTCCTCTTATAAAAGCTTCACCCGAAGTAGCACCATATAAAGCTACATTACCAATAATGCTATTTTCTTCAGGAATGAAGTTTGCGTTGGCAGATGGATACACAATGAGTTTTGCACCACTTAATCCTTTTCCAAAATAATCATTGGCATCGCCTTCTAATTCTAATGTTATCCCTTTTGTATTGAAAGCACCAAAGCTTTGTCCGGCAGTACCGGTAAATTTAAAATGAATCGTATCATCCGCTAAACCTGCAGCCTTATATTTTTTAGTTATTTCATGGGATACTATTGTTCCGGCAGTACGATCGGTATTTTTGATCGTAAAGTTTGCCTTCACTTTTTGTTGGTGATCTATAGCAGCTTTCGCAGCATGCAATAATTGCCAATCCAGTACTTCTGCTAATCCATGATCCTGTTCTTCTTGTTTGTATAACCCTGTATTAGCCGATTCGGGCTCAACAAAAATAATTTTCGATAAATCTAGCTTGCTGTATTTCCAATGGGTATTATTCTCTTTTTGACGCAAACAATTTGCTTGGCCTACCATTTCTTCAATAGTTCTAAAACCTAATTCGGCCATAATTTCTCTTAGCTCCTGTGTAATGAATTGAAAGAAATGAACTACATGATCGGCATTACCGGTAAATCTTTTTCGCAAGTTTTCATCTTGAGTAGCCACACCAACCGGACAAGTATTCAAATGACATTTGCGCATCATGATACAGCCCTCTACAATGAGTGCCGCTGTTGCTACGCCCCATTCTTCGGCACCTAATAAAGTAGCAATGGCAATATCTTTTCCGGTTTTCATTTGTCCATCTGCTTGCACCACAACCCGGCTTCTTAATTTATTTTTTACCAGTGTTTGATGTGTTTCTGCTAATCCTAATTCCCAGGGTAGGCCGGCATGTTTAATAGAACTGATAGGCGAGGCACCTGTACCGCCATCGTGACCTGAAATTAAAATCACATCTGCTTTTGCTTTGGCAACACCGGCTGCAATGGTTCCAACACCTGCTTTTGAAACGAGTTTCACATTAATACGTGCCGCTCTATTTGCATTTTTTAAATCAAAAATCAATTGTGCCAAATCTTCAATAGAATAAATATCATGATGTGGTGGCGGAGATATTAAACCAACGCCAGGTGTGGCATGTCGTGTTTTACCAATCCATTCGTCCACTTTATGTCCGGGTAATTGTCCACCCTCACCAGGCTTAGCACCCTGGGCCATTTTGATTTGTAATTCATCGGCTTCTGTAAGATATAATGAGGTTACACCAAAACGAGCTGATGCTACTTGTTTGATAGCAGAGCGCATAGAATCGCCGTTGGGTAAGGGATTGTAACGTTGTTCATCTTCACCACCTTCGCCAGTATTGCTCTTACCTCCTAATCGATTCATAGCGATGGCAAGGGTTGTATGCGCTTCCCATGAAATGGAGCCAAAACTCATAGCACCTGTAGCAAATCTTTTGTAAATATTGGTGGCAGGTTCAACTTCTTCGATAGGAATAGCAGGGCGTTGTTGCACAAATTCAAACTGGCTTCTTAGTGTGCAGGCTTTTTCACTTTGATCGTTGATAAGTGTTGAATATTTTTTAAAAGTTGCGTAATCATTTTTGCGTGTGGCATCTTGTAATAAATGTATGGTTTGTGGATTAAACAAATGAAATTCACCTTTTCTTTTCCATTGGTATACGCCCCCAACAGGCAAGCGATCCATTGCTTTATCTTTTTTGCTAAAGGAGAAGAAATGTTTTGCTAATGTTTCTTTCGCAATTTCATCTAATCCCATTCCTTCAATGCGGGATGTAGCGCCGGTGAAATAAGTGTCGACCACATTTTTATTGATACCAATTATTTCAAAAATTTGTGCTCCTTGATAAGATTGTAATGTAGAGATACCCATTTTAGAGAATACTTTCAGTAACCCATCACAAACTGCTTTTACATAGTTTTTCTTAAGTTGTTCCGGATCTAAACTGGTTTGTATTTTACCGGTTAATTTCATATCTCTGATAGAAGAAAGTGCGAGGTATGGATTGATTGCGGTGGCTCCAAAACCAATCAAGCAAGCAAAATGATGCACTTCCCATACATCGCCGGCTTCAACAATAATGCCTACTTGTCCGCGATACCCTTTTTTTATTAAATGATGATGCACTGCTGCAGTGGCCAGTAGTGTAGGAATGGGTGCGTGATCAGAATCAATGGCACGATCAGAGAGAATGATCACTTCAAATCCATCCATTACGGCATCTACTGCGTATCTGCATAGGCGATCGAGACCAGCTTTTAAAGAACCCGGTTTTCCATCTGCGCGAAAATAGGTTTGTAGTGTTTTGGCTTGAAATACACCTGTATCAATACTTCTGATTTTTTCAAGCTCATGATTATTGAGTACCGGGTGTTTGAGCGCTACACTATGGCACGCCATCGGATCTTCGATTAATAAATTTCCGTTACTACCTGCAAAAGTTGCCAGCGACATTACCATACGTTCTCGGATAGGATCAATGGGAGGGTTGGTAACCTGCGCAAATAGCTGCTTGAAATAAGCACTTATATGTTGTGGTTGTTCACTCAACACGGCGAGCGGTGTATCGGTACCCATAGACCCGATAGGTTCTTTACCTTCAAGTGCCATTGGGGCAATGATTGTATCAAGATCTTCTGTTGAATAACCAAATGCCTTTTGATATTTAAAAACCTGGTCGTGTTCCAGATGCGTGAACATTACGCGCGGTTCGGGTAATTCTTCCAAACGAATTTTATATTTATTCAACCACTCACCATAAGGTTGCTGCGCACAAATTTTTTGTTTGAGTTCTTCATCACTAATAATTCGACCTTCTATCATATCTACTACAAACATTTTACCCGGTTGTAAGCGACCCTTCGATTTTACATTGGCGGGATCGATGGGTAACACACCTGTTTCTGAGGCCATGATCACGCGATCATCGTGGGTAACAGTATAACGAGATGGACGTAATCCGTTTCTATCTAGCGTAGCGCCAATGATATTACCATCAGTAAATGAAATAGAAGCAGGGCCATCCCAAGGTTCGATCATACAAGCATGGTATTCATAAAATGCTTTTTTAATAGGGTCCATATCGGCATTGCCATCCCATGCTTCCGGGATCAGCATCATCATTACATGTGGTAAAGATCTGCCTGTAAGGGTAAGCAGTTCGATCATGTTATCCAAACATGCAGAATCGGATTGCACACCTGAAACGATGGGAAGGATCATATCTAATTCTTCTTTAGAGAAATAGGGTGTGGTAAATCCTTTTTCACTGGAGCGAAGCCAATTTAAATTTCCTTGTAACGTATTGATTTCGCCGTTATGCGCCATGTACCGGAATGGCTGAGCAAGTTTCCATGATGGAAAAGTATTAGTAGCAAATCGGGAGTGAACCAGACCAAATGCAGACACCATTCTTTTATCGCTGAGATCGGGAAAATATTCCCGTACTTGTAAGCTGGTGAGTTGTCCTTTATAAATAATTATTTTGGCAGATAAGGATGCGAAATAAAAACCAATTTCATCTTTACGAATGGTATTATTTATGGTATGGGTTGCGTAATTGC
>JAIEQT010000011.1 GCA_019747455.1 Chitinophagaceae bacterium
ATATTATTTAGTGTTTTTTGCGCAGCGATAATCGATAATACATCTTCATTACTATACGCTTTAGTACCTCTTGGCCATCCGGCAATTTCTGCAATCGATCCCCAGTCTTTTAACCCACTTGTATGATGTAGTAAATGAGAAATAGTAATGGTATGACCATAATCCGGGATCTCCGGAAAATATTTTCGAATATCATCTTGCAAAGAAAGTTTTCCCTCCTGGGCTAATAAAAGAATAGCAGCTGCGGTAAATTGTTTTGATACGGAACCGGCTTCTAGCCTGGACTGTAAAGTAAGTGGGGCATTATATTCCAGATTTGCCAACCCTTTGGCAGATTCAAATATGATCTTATTATTACGGGTAATACTTACCTGGGCTCCGGGTATGTTATCGGCATAGCTATTCATGATTTTATGAAGTAATTCCAATGTATCATTGCTCAGTTGTGCTCGTGCAACGATACCACTCAAAACCAAACCGACAATAAAAAAAACTTTTTTACAAAACATATTATACCAGGTTTTTATTGAAGAATTCGATAGTTCTTTGCCAAGCTAGTTTAGCTGCCGCTTCATTATAGCGTGTTGGGGCTGTATCATTATGAAAGGCGTGATTTACGCCTTCATATACATACAATTCATACTTGATATTATTTTGTTTTAAGGCTGCTTCATAAGCGGGAATACCGGCATTTACCCTTTCATCTAAACCGCCATAATGAAGTTGTACGGCAGCTTTTATTTGTGCTACTTGTGCAGCTTCCGGTTGTCTGCCATAAAAAGCTACAGCTGCCTTTAAAGTTGGTATGCTTACTGCTAAGCTATTAGCCATGGCGCCACCCCAGCAAAACCCCACGCATCCTGTTTTGCCATTCGAGTCTTTTCTGCCGGCTCCATATTCAACTGCTTTAATAAAATTTTGGAGGCTCTCTTCGGGCTTTAAAGTTTGAAACTTTGCTCTTAATTCATCGTCGTTTTTGGGAAGTTCACCCAATGGGGAAAATATATTAGGAGCAATAGCCAGAAAACCTGCTTGTGCTGCCCGGCGTGCAACATCCTCTATATGCGCATTCAACCCTCTGTTTTCATGGATGATAATAACAGTGGCATATTTTTTTTCGGGCTTTGGCCTTGCCACGTAGGCACTCATGGTTCCGTTAATGCCGGGATAAGTGATTGTTTCGGTAAATAAGTCGATATCAGGTGTGATAGCCGCATTTGCACCATTTACTTCAATCATGGGTAAGATACTCATAGCGGCCGTAAGGCTTCCTGTTAGTATGGTTAATCGTTTTATGAACTCATTTCTGGTAAGTGGTTTGTGGGTATATTCATCATACAGATCAATAATAGCTTGTTCCATGAAATTATTTTTTATAATGTGATACGATTACTTAATTGTTCATCAATTTTCTTGAATAAATGATAGGGTTTGTACACGCGCCAATCAGGTAAGTCCATGAGTTCGATATAGTAGTTTAGTTTTTTCTTTTTGAAATCTTGTTGTGTGGCTTCCGGCATATTCAACGCAACAATCCACCCATTTTCTTCACTTATTTCTTCATACCATTCCTGGTAATATTCTTTATCACTACTGTGAAAGTTAAGAACATTTTCTGTAATTAAAATGTATTTTGAAATATGCTGTTGAAAGAGCAGGTCTAATACTTCTCTTTTGAGTTCCATGATATCATTCTCAATAGCATCATTCCATTCACCAATCATTTCAATGATGGCGAAATTCAACTCATAATCTACATAAATGATTTTCAGGTAAAGTGTTCGGCTGCCAAAATCGTCCCATTGCGGATGGATATAATAGTTGTAAACGGTTTGTGAGTATTCAAATTCACTATACGTTCTACCGTAAAAAGGAGAGCGTGGGTCTTCTTCTGCAATATAAATATGCCGCCAGTTATAAAATGGTTCGAGTGTATGCACCTATTAGTTATTGAGTTACTAAGTTATTGAGTTACTAAGTTATTGAGTTATCCGTAATATTTTAATTTCTCACCAATAACCTAATAACTTAATAACCTATTAACCTAATAACTTAATTAACCGCCGCTTCCACTGCCTTCTTCACTGATCCATGTTTTAATAGCAGGTCTTTTGCTTTTTCATAATCATTAATGGCTAGTTTATCCATTACCATTTTAACACCCCGATCAACGAGTTTTACATTACTCAATTGCATGTTCACCATCTTATTATTTTCTACTCTTCCTAATTGTATCATAATAGATGTAGAGATCATATTTAAAACTAATTTTTGGGCCGTACCACTTTTCATGCGGGTGCTACCGGTAACAAATTCAGGGCCCACAATTACTTCAACTGGAAAATCAGCAGCAGCCGAAACCGGTGAGTTCGGGTTACAACTGATGCTGCCTGTAATAATACCGCGCTTTCTGCACTCTTCCAATGCACCAATAACATAAGGCGTTGTGCCACTTGCGGCAAGACCAACTACCACATCTTTATCGCTTATGAAATGTTTTTCTAAATCTGCCCAACCCTCTTCCGTACTGTCTTCTGCAAATTCAACAGCTTGGGTAATAGCTTTATCGCCGCCGGCAATCAAGCCTATGACTAAACCATATGGTACACCAAAAGTAGGCGGACATTCACTGGCATCAACAATACCCAATCTCCCGCTAGTTCCTGCTCCGATATAAAATAATCTGCCACCGGCAAGCATCTTATCACTAATCGCGGCAACTAATTTTTCTATTTGCGGTATAGCTTTTTCCACAGCATCCGGCACCGTTTTATCTTCTTTATTAATATTGGTGAGCAATTCATGAATAGACATTTGCTCGAGATGACGGTATAACGATGGTTGTTCGGTAACTTTAATAAATGACTGCATAGGTTGTTTATTGGTGATAAGCAATAAGTCCGGACATAGGTGTTTTTAATACTTTTCCGAGTTCTAATTCATAACTATTACACAATTCCCTGAGTACATCCTTAAAAGCAAAAGCAATACTACCCGTAAAATGGATGGGACTGGTCCAGCTTTCTTTATACTTGTATAAATGTGTAAAATAAAAATCGTTCAATCCATCTTCAATAATATTCTCAATCATAAAATGACCTCTATTCTCTGCTAAAAAAATGGCAAAAGAAGCTAAATATCTATTTGGTAAAGGCTTCTTGTACACATTGTCAAGTATACTGGCATGTGTTTCCTGAAATCTTTTTTCGAAACGTGCCGATAAGTCTTCATCAAAAGTTTTATAGAGATAGTATTGAATCACTTTTTTTCCTAAATAGGCGCCGCTACCTTCATCGCCTAATACATATCCTAAGCCCGGACTATTCTTCTTTATTTTTTTTCCATCGTAGTAGCAGGAGTTAGAGCCGGTTCCCAGAATACAGGCTATCCCTTTTGATGATCCACAGAGCGCACGGGCAGCCCCCATCAAATCATGTTGTACCTCAATCTTCGTTTCGGGAAATAGCTTTTTAAAAACTTTTTTTACAATAATGATATTAGCTGGGTTACTCAATCCGGTGCCATAAAAAAATAATGAGGCCGGAGTCTTATCTTTGAGCTTCGGAAGAAGCGTTTTGCGTAAAATTTGCTCCATGTCGTCTTTTCCAACAAAATAGGGACTAATCGCTTGTGTGTAAATGGTTTTTTTCTTACCCTTTTCGTATAGGCACCATTCACATTTGGTAGATCCGCTATCGGCAATAAGGATGGCAGGCATGGTTAGGCTCATGTTAATATTCGCTGCAACTTACGCATAAAGCTGCAAAATTTAATCCTTTTTAATGCAGATATTTGCATTTTTTGATATTTTGATTTTATGAGTTCAAAGCGACTACAAGTTTTTTTGCCCCTGGCATTTGCCGTAATTATGATTATAGGTATGGTTATTGGCTTTCAACTGAAAGAGAAGACCATGTCTGCGAGTTTTTTTTCTTTTTCAAATAGATCAACTATCCAGGAGTTGCATGATTTGATAAAGAATAGATATGTTGATAGAATTGCTTTAGACAGTATTAATGGGATTGTGGCAAATGACTTATTGCAGAAATTAGACCCTCATTCAGTATATATTCCACGTGAGGAATTATTGGCTGTGAACGAAGAAATGGCTGGTAACTTTCAAGGTATTGGAATCGAATTCAGGCTTATAAATGATACTGTAAATGTGATGAATGTATTAAGTGGTGGTCCTGCCGATAAAGCCGGTATGATTACAGGAGATAAGATTCTGGTGGTGAATGATAGTATACAGATTGCGGGGGTTAAAATTGATGGGTTGGGGGTGAGGAAACTATTTAGAGGCGAAACAGGTACTACTGTAAAAATAAAATTCAAGCGAGGCAGTATAATTCAATCCGTTGTAGTAAGCAGAGGTGTAATCCCTGTTTCTAGTATCGACGCGGCTTACATGATGACTGATAGTATTGGTTATATACGGATTAACAAGTTTGCAGAAAGAACGTATGAAGAATTTATGCAAGCCTTAGAAAAGCTTTTAGCCTCAAAAATGAAGAGCCTGATTTTAGATTTACGGGGTAATGGGGGAGGGTTGATGAAGGAAGCGGTAGATATTGCCGACGAGTTTTTAGCGGAAGATAAATTGATTGTGTATACAGAGGGAGAGCATTCTCCCCGCAGTTCTTATTTTAGTAAACGGCCCGGTTTATTTGAGACGGGTAAGTTGGCTGTTTTGATTGATGAAACGGCCGCATCTGCAAGTGAAGTATTAGCTGGTGCGTTGCAAGATTGGGATAGAGCTACTATTGTTGGAAGAAGATCTTTTGGTAAAGGACTTGTGCAGCAACAGTTTCAAATGAGTAATGGGGCCGCCGTTAGGTTAACCGTGGCAAGATATTATACGCCTTTAGGCAGGAATATCCAGAAGTCATATAGTAAGGGGTATGCAGCATATCAGCATGAAATTGATCAACGTTTTCAAGTTGATAGCAGTAACCAAGAAGTTGCTTTTCAAGATCAAAAAACATTCACTACGCCAAAAGGTAAAAAATTATTTGGAGGCGGAGGTATTACCCCGGATAGTACTATTACTGTAGATAGTATGTTTTTCAATAAGCGATTGATTCCTTTATTTACTTCAGGAACAATCAATAATGCAGCATATAATTACTATGTGAGTAGAAAAACATATTTTGAAGGATTTAAAGAGCCGAAAGCGATGTTGGCGAGTTTTACTGTTGGGGATGCTGAATGGCGGGTTCTTGAAGCGGAGGCTACAAAGCAAAATATTAAGTGGCAGGCGCTAGA
Source organism: Chitinophagaceae bacterium (assembly GCA_019747455.1). Taxonomy (GTDB): domain Bacteria; phylum Bacteroidota; class Bacteroidia; order Chitinophagales; family Chitinophagaceae; genus Sediminibacterium. The sequence goes on from JAIEQT010000011.1 coordinate 5,266, forward strand.
TAATAATGAGAAATTATTTATCACTAATCGATTTAAAGCATTGATTTTCAGGCAGAAATGGCATTCGGAAGGTTATTTTAAGGTGCTTAATGAAACGGATCCAATAGTGCAAAAAGCAGTAACAACACTTCGTTAATACCAACTTGTTTGTATAAATACAATATTTTGTGTAAATTGCCGTTGCGGCAGATGCAAAATATGTATAATTTTATACTGCTGTACAACCTAACACCCCGATAATGGATCTTAAGATCTACATACTAAGAGGCAGAAAACTCATTAGAGGGCCTTATACTTTAGATACCATAAAGCATAAGACGCTTTCCTATAATGATTTGGTTTGGTATCAAGGGTTGCCCGACTGGACCAGGGTAGAACAAGTAGAAGAGGTAAAGCACTTAGCGAATAGAGAAGCAGGGCGTACGGAAAACAAGATGTTTAAAAAAGTAAAGAGCATTTTAGGTTAGTAATGAAATAAAAAGCCCCCATATAAATAGGGGCTTTTTTATTGGGATGCTCTACAAATGAATTACAGTAATAAAAAAACCCCACATGATGTGAGGCTTTTGTGATCCCGCTGGGACTCGAACCCAGGACCCTCCCATTAAAATCGGGATGCTCTACAAATGTCTTGTAATCAGTGCTTCAATGTATTTTCTTGATTTCATGTTTTTAATTTGTCTTTCTCTTTTTTTTGCGGCTAACAAATCGATAAATTGTTCAGTATATTTCAACATCCAAGGAATGCCAGTCGAAGTAAACTTTGAGTGTCCAATATTATGCTCATAAATCCTTCGTTCTAAGTTAATGCAAGCACCAACATAATACTTGTTAAGTTTTTCTGAGTGAATGATATAGAGATAGGCCATTCATAAGTATTGTAGAGCGAAAAAAGATATAAATTCTTATTCTGTTAAGTTAGCTATAAAGATATTATACACACTTGCAAAAAAGAAGTATAAAAATTTGGCTATTCTTGAAATTCACCTATTTTTGCACTCCCAAAAACAAAATCCTCTATTAATAACAGGTAAGATTCCGTAGCTCAGTTGGTAGAGCAATACACTTTTAATGTATGGGTCCTGGGTTCGAGTCCCAGCGGGATCAC
>JAIEQT010000134.1 GCA_019747455.1 Chitinophagaceae bacterium
ACTACATTTTTAGCAATATAGGCACCATAACGTGCAGTTGCCGGTGGTACAGCTCTTACACCTAATGCTTTGTAATTGCTTTTTAGTAGCATTTTATCATAAAACTCAAAAGGAGGTGTATCCCATGTTTGCATTTGTTGAATTCCAAAATAGAGCAAAATAGCTTGTTTCACCCACTCATTTACGATCCATCCATTGTCGCCCGGCTCAGCAACCCTAAGCTCACCTTTATCAATTTTCTCAATAGCTGCCCTAACGGCATCAACATAAATGGGATCGTTTAATAAATCTCTATTGGCGAATGCCGCAATGATCTGCTCTTTCAACATGAATTTTTTTCGCAAAGCTAAGGCTTCAGGTTGAAGAATTGGCGTTGATAGTTTTTCATTTAAAAGTTAAACGGAGGATAGGTAATAGGGGATAGGTAATAGGTAATAGGGGATAGGTAATAGGTAATAGGGAATAGGGTGTAGGGGGTAAGCTATGAGGTGTGAGCTTGCCTTCTCCCTGTGCATAAACCTGTGCAGAACTAGTTAAACCTGTTAATTTGCTGATTATCAATATAATGTTTGATGTAGAGGCTTATATTTTGTTAAAGAATTAAACTTTTATTCTCAAACAATGTATTATAATCGTAACTATGTTAAAGATTTATAGAAAATGACAAGAATAATCTTAGACGTTCCGAAAGACAAAATGCAGTCTTTTATCAAGGCGGTCCTTGATATTGGCATTTCGGGTCATGCCATTAGCGCTGCTGAGCCGAGCGTTAAGAATACGGCTACTATAAATCTATCTAATAGCTTAAAGCAAATATCCCAAAGTTATATTCTCTTCGATTGGGAGTTTTATAGTAATGAATTAGAGTATGAGTAAGTAAATTTGCAGCATGCCCCGTGTGCTGATCATTCAAACTGCTTTTATTGGAGACGTCGTATTGGCCACTTCTTTATTAGAATCCCTTCATAAACTTTCCCCTAACTATGTAATAGATTTTGCGCTGCGAAAAGGGAATGAGGCTTTATTTAAAAATCATCCCTATATACACGATGTTTTGATTTGGGATAAGCAGAACGACAAATATGGTTCTTTACTTAAACTACTTTTGACCATTCGAAAAAACAAATATGATATTGTTATTAATGTACAACGCTATGCAGCAACAGGGTTTTTAACGGCCTTTTCCGGGGCTAAACAAAAAATAGGTTTTCATAAAAATCCGTTTAGTTTTTTATTCACGCGGGTAGTAAAGCACGAAATGACTAATCGGGAGAACCCAATACATGAAATAGAAAGAAATCAATTGCTCTTATCCGGATTTTCAGGAGCTAGTTTATCTCGCCCCCAATTATATCCTTCCCCGGAAGATTTCGAAAAAGTACAACCATATAAGCATCAACCCTATATTGTTATAGCTCCCTCCTCTGTATGGTTTACAAAACAATATCCGGCCCATAAATGGGCAGATTTCATTGCGTTATTATCAGATGAAACAATGATCTATATTGTTGGTGCCGCTTCCGATAAAGAAGCAAGTGCTTATATCCAATCTCTGTTGCCACATAAAAAAATTGCAGACCTGTGTGGCGAATTATCTTTTCTTGCCTCCGCGGCACTCATGAAAGATGCCGTTATGAATTATGTAAATGATTCAGCTCCTATGCACTTTTGTTCGGCTGTTAATGCACCCGTTACCGCTGTATATTGTTCTACCATACCCGCATTTGGTTATGGCCCTTTATCCGATACCCATCATATCGTTGAAACCAAGCAGCCACTGGCTTGTAAGCCTTGTGGTTTGCATGGTAAAGCGGCTTGTCCGCACGGACATTTTAACTGTGCCGAAACCATTTCTGCGCAACAACTATTATCCGTTTTGCCTGCCTGAACAAACTCGTACCTTTGCGGCATGGATATAGTGTTTACAGCAAAAGAGCGAGAGCTGTTTTCAAAAATTGGTAAGGTAGCCGATGATTTAGGAATGCCATGCTATTTAATTGGTGGTTATGTGCGCGATAAAATATTAAATCGGGTTGTAAAAGATGCAGATATTGTTTGTGCCGGAGATGGGATTGTATTAGCACAGGCTTTTGCAGATACCCTGCGCCCCAGTCCTCCTGTGGCGTATTTTAAAAATTTTGGAACGGCCCACATTAAATGGGGAGAAATCGACATAGAATTTGTAGGAGCCAGGAAGGAGAGTTATCAAGCAGATAGTCGGAAACCAACGGTAGAAGCAGGTTCTTTATCGGATGATCAATGGAGAAGGGATTTTACTATTAATGCTTTGGCTATTTGCTTAAATAAAAAAGAATTCGGACAATTGATTGATCCTTTTGATGGATTGAAAGCGATCGAAGAGAAAAAAATTCAAACGCCGTTAGCTCCTGTTCAAACTTTTAGTGATGATCCATTACGTATGCTTCGGGCTATTCGTTTTGCAGCTCAACTTGGTTTTTTTATTGATCCCACTACCTTCGCTGCCATACAAGAAAGTGCATCGAGAATTCATATTATTTCCCAGGAGCGGATTACAGATGAACTCAATAAAATAATGCTCTGTGCAAAGCCATCCATTGGATGGGCTCTGCTTTTTAAATCCGGATTATTACGATTCATTTTCCCCCAAATGCTAGATCTACACGGAGCTGAATATATAGATGGGAAAGGGCATAAAGACAACTTTTATCATACCTTACAAGTACTGGATAATATTGCCCCACATACAGATAATTTGTGGCTTCGATGGGCGGCTTTGTTACATGATATAGGAAAGCCTGCTACAAAGAAATTTGAAGAGGGACATGGGTACACTTTTCATGGCCACGAGGTAGTGGGTGCCAGAATGGTACCTAAAATTTTTGCAAAGCTCAAGCTGCCACTTCATGAGCCTATGCGCTATGTGCAAAAGCTTGTATTGCTACACCTAAGGCCGATCAGTGTTACTAAAGAAAATATTACGGATAGCGCCATAAGAAGATTATTATTTGATGCGGGTGAAGATATAGATGATCTAATGACACTTTGTGCAGCCGATATTACGAGTAAGAATAAAGAGAAAGTAAAAAGATATATAGCCAATTTTGAATTGGTAAAAGAGAGAATGGCTACTGTAGAAGAAAGTGATCGATTACGAAATTGGCAGCCTCCTATAACAGGGGAGATGATCATGGATTTTTTCGGACTCACACCCGGCAAATATGTAGGTATTATTAAAGACGCTATTCGGGAAGCCATATTAGATGGTATCATTCCTAATCAGCTAGAAGCTGCTCAACAGTTTATGATCGAAAAAGCGGCCGAATTAGGATTAAAACCCGTTAAATAATCTTTACTTTGCAGCTTAACCCCAAACCCTTTCAATGGCTATTTTAAAGTTCAGGATTTATTTAGAAGAAGATGATGCGGTTTATCGAGATGTTGTTATAAAACATACACAACATTTTCAAGATTTGCACTTTGCTATTTTAAAATCGTATGAGTTCGATAGTAAACACCAGGCCACTTTTTATCGAAGTAATGATAATTGGCAACGGGGGAGAGAAATAAGTTTTGAATTATATGATAAGCCGTATCGCGTACCACCTTTATTAATGCATGAAACTACCATTGGCTCGGAAATTCAGGATACCAATCAAAAGTTTGTATATGAATACGACTTCAATAAACACTGGACATTCCTTGTAGCCTTGATCAATGTTTCTAAAGAAGAAAATAGCCGACTCAGTTACCCTGTAATAACACGTACAGAAGGTATTGGTCCGCAACAATATGGTACCAAGAGTTTATTGGGTGATAAGTTTGCAGATATTGAGGAGAAATACGATTTAGCCGATGCGGCTGATGGTTTTGGTGAAGAAGGTGAGGGATCAGGTGACGCCGCAGATACAGACGATCTGGGTGGGGAGGAGGATGCAAGTAATGAGTTCTGATAACAACCATGCCAAAAAGGTTTATATAGTAGCCGGACCAACAGCAGTTGGCAAAACGGCTTATGCTATTCAACTTGCTCAACAGCTTGGTGCATCTATCATCTCCGCAGATTCACGACAATGTTATAAAGAACTTAATATAGGTGTAGCCCGACCATCGGCGGAGGAATTAGCCACAGTGCCACATTATTTTATTGCCTCGCACGGTATTACCGAAGAAATCAATGCGGGTTATTTTGAACAGTACGCTTTACAAAAAGTAACAGCACTATTTCAACATCATGATAGTGTAGTAATGGTAGGTGGTACGGGTTTGTATATCAAAGCTTTTATGGAAGGTATAGATCCTATGCCAATAATTCCGGAGGGTATTCGTGAAAACATTATTTCCACTTACGAAACAAAGGGATTGATATGGTTGCAAAACGAGTTAAAACATAAGGATCCTTTGTTTTGGGAAAATGCGGAGAAGCAGAACCCTCAGCGATTGATGCGGGCACTGGAAGTTTTTCAGGCAACAGGTAAGTCGATCATGGAATATCGGTCAGCCGCAAAAAAGCAACGCCCTTTTGCGATTGAAACCAAATTACTGGCAATGCCGATGGATCAATTAGCTGAACGAATTAACCATCGGGTAGATACAATGATTGCGGCAGGTTTGGTTGATGAAGTTCGATCTGTTATTCCGTATCGACAAAAAACAGCTTTACAAACAGTGGGGTATAAAGAAGTTTTTGATTATCTGGATGGCAATATTAGTTTGGATGCAGCGATACATCAAATTAAAGTACATACCCGACAATATGCCAAACGGCAATTAACCTGGTTCAGGAAGTATTTATAAAGAATCGTCGGAACGTCGGGTCGTCAATCCGTTCCTATGGATTAACGCTTGGATTTTTTGTCATCACTACAAGAATTACCGTTAAAAAACGCTCATTCTGCCGTTAAAAAACGCTGAAAAATTCGGTGATTTAACGTTGGTCATTAAGTATAAATGGCAGTAGTTTGTATTCACCCCCAATAGGCTCAAACATACAAACGTTAAAACTGCTTAATGAGCATTCGAGCTATTGTATTTGTATTATGTGTATGGCTGCCCGCAACATTTATTGTTGGGCAACAACAACTGTTACAAAAGCTAGAACAACTTGATGTAGATAAGCTCGATAGGGTTTATACAAAAACCAATGAGCGGATAAACAAATTTTTACAAAAGAGTTTAGCCGGTTTTCAAAAAAAGCAAGATAGATTATTACAAAAAGCGGCGAAGAAAGATAGTGCTGCCGCCAAGCTTTTACAAAACAGTTGGGTTGATAAATACGATGGTATGTTGCAGCAATTGGCCAACCCACAAGCATTAATAAATAAAAAACTCACCGGGAACTATATTGCCAGAATAGATAGTGTAGGTTCTTTGTTTGGCTTTGCGAGTACAAGTAATCTTACTCAAAAAATGCCGAACCTAAAAGAGTTTGGCCGGATTAGTGCGCAAATAAAATTGTTGCAAACACAGATGCATAGTGCTGAAGCATTAAAGAAACTAATGCAAGAACAAACGGCATTACTGAAAAATCAATTTCAAAAACTGGGGCTCGACAAAGAGATCAACAAACTCAAACAACAGGGGTATTACTACCAACAACAGGTACAGGAGTACAAACAAATGCTCAGTGATCCGGATAAACTCACGAAGAAGGCATTAGAGCTCGCCGCCGATCTACCAGCCTATAGAGAGTTCATGTCGCAGAATAGTCAGTTAGCCCAGCTCTTTAGATTACCAGGTGCAGGAGGAGCCAATAACACAGCAGCAACTGCCATACCCGGCTTACAAACACAGGCACAGGTGCAACAGCAATTGCAACAACAGTTAGGAGCAGGCGGCGTGAACCCCATGGCTTATTTGCAAACTCAAATGGGACAAGCCACTCAACAATTAGACGCACTCAAGAATAAACTCAATGAATTGGGAAGAGGAAGTGAGGAGTTAGACATGCCCGATTTTAAACCCAATAAACAAAAGACAAAATCCTTTTGGAAGCGATTAGAATATGGGATGAATATACAGAGCCAGCGAAGCAACACATTTTTGCCTAGTACAACAGATATAGGATTGCTACTCGGTTACAAGCTCAACGACAAATCCACAGTAGGCATGGGATTAAGTTATAAGCTAGGCTTAGGTAAGAATATACAAAACATAGCGATCACCCATGAGGGAGTAGGGATAAGAACTTATGTAGACATAAAGGCGAAGGGAAGTATATGGATTACAGGTGGACTGGAATACAATTACCAACAAGCGTTTAGAGAGATAGAACAATTAAAGAACCTAAGTGCATGGCAAAGAAGTGGATTAATAGGAGTGAGTAAGAAGTATAGAATCGGCAAATCGAAGCAGGGCAATATGCAGTTGTTGTGGGACTTTTTGAGTTACAGTC
>JAIEQT010000076.1 GCA_019747455.1 Chitinophagaceae bacterium
ACTTGTTAGGTTAACAGACAAATGTAGAATTTTTTTACAGTTGAAGAAAGATTTTGCTGAATCATAGCATTACTTACCTCTGTAATATCCTTGATACTCCCATCTTTGAATAAGATATTGATCTTCTCTTCTTTGTTATGATAAGCCGTATTAGTGGCTTCACCGGTAAAGCAGAAATAATGACCATCGGCTTCATCTACACCAAATTTTTGAATGGCTTCTTTAGTTTTGGCAGTTACAAAATCGGGGTCGAAGGGTTCCGATTGAATACGAGATTTATACAGCTTTCTGTTAAGCAATCTTGTACATAAAAGCGATAATATAGGATCATTATGGGTTGACCATTTTTTTACTGCACTTATTACATCATAATCATCTAGTCTTACAAATTGTTGTAGTGCAGCTGCATTCATATCTCCATTAAAATCATTCAAAAAATAATCGAGGGAAGAACCGGTGGTTAGGTTCGTTAAACCACGCTGATAACAAACTTTAACACGTTCTATAATTTTTACTAGCATTTTTTCAGCCGCTAACGCTGTTTTGTGTAAATACACTTGCCAATACATTTGTCGCCTCGCTACTAAAAACTTTTCTACACTATAAATCGCTTTCTCTTCAACCACTAACTGTTTTTCATGAACCGTTAACATTTTTAATATTCGATCATATCCGATAACCCCTTCGCTCACTCCGGAGAAAAAACTATCCCTACTTAAATAGTCCATTCGATCTGTATCTAGCTGTCCGCTTATAAGCTGGTACAAGAAAGGCTTATGATAAGTATTGGTGAATATCTCTATCGCTAAGTCCAATGCATGATCCAATTCTTCATTCATAGCATGCATAATTTGGATAGATATCTGTTCGTGGTGTACATGGGGGATGAGTACTAGTTCCAGTGCGTGAGAAAAAGGGCCATGCCCGATATCATGTAATAAAATAGCGGCTTTTACAGCTACTTCCTCTGCTTCTGTAATGTCGATTCCTTTTGCTTTTAATTCTGTAACAGCATTACACATCAAATGATAAGCCCCTAATGAATGATGTAATCGCGTATGCACTGCACCGGGATATACCATTTGTGCCATCGCCATTTGTTGAATGCGACGTAAACGTTGATAATACGGATGTTCAATGATGGAGAAAATCAGTGGATGATCGATTGTGATAAAGCCATAAACCGGGTCGTTGATAATTTTTCTCTTTTTTTCGCTCATGCTGTTGCCGAATTGTTAAATCGATCTAATATTAATTACGTGAAATTACGAATTCAAAAAGTAAAGTAAATAATAAATACTTTTGAGGAGATAGGTGAAAGATTATAGGGTATAGGTAAAAGTTGATAAGATCTTTCTTATTCTTACGCTTAGTAACCTTCATTATCTATTCCCTAATTTCTATTCTCTATAACCTATAACCTATAATCTTTCACCTATAACCTTTAACCTATATCATGGCAATAGCAACAATACTTTGGGTGGATGATGAAATTGAAAGCTTGCAATCGCAGAAACTTTTCTTAGAGGGGAAAGGATATGAAGTGATTACCCGAACCAATGGCTCGGATGCCATTGAATTGATTCAGGAGCAAGATATCGATGTTGTTCTGATGGATGAGTCGATGCCCGGGCTAACAGGGCTAGAAACATTGGGAAGAATGAAAGCTTTGAAGCAACATCTGCCAATTGTACTGATTACTAAAAATGAAACTGAGAATTTAATGGATGAAGCGATTGGAAGTCAAATCGCAGATTATTTGATCAAGCCAGTAAACCCTAATCAGGTTTTATTAAGCTTAAAAAAAATCATCGATAATAAACGATTGGTAGCTGAAAAAACAACGAGCTCCTATCAGCAACAGTTTAGAGAATTGTTTATGGCATTATCGGGTGATCCCGATCACAGAGAATGGATGGAGTTATATAAAAAACTTGTTTATTGGGAGTTGGAAATGGAGAAATCGGATAGCCCAGAAATGCAAGAGATTTTTTTGAATCAAAAAAGAGAGGCAAATGCAGCCTTTGCAAAATTTATCACTAAAGAATATGCAAAATGGATGGATCATGCAAGTAGTGATGCGCCCATTATGAGTCATCAACTGATGCAGTTCAAGGTATTACCTCATCTTGAAAAAGGGGTTCCTTTATTCTTTGTTGTGATCGATAACCTGAGATATGACCAGTGGAAAGCCATACAGCCTTTGTTTGCGGAGAGTTTCAGAATTTTAGAAGAAGACAGTTTTTACTCCATATTACCAACTGCCACACAATATTGCAGAAATGCCATTTTTGCCGGTCTTTTACCCGGCGATATTGAAAAACAATTTCCTGATTTATGGAAGAACGATGAAGAGGAAGGAGGAAAAAATTTAGCGGAAGAGTCATTTTTGAAAGCCCAGTTATACCGACTAAAAAAACAGGATATCCGATGGAGTTATCATAAGATAGTAAATCATGCTGATGGGCAACAGCTAGTTACTTCATCTCATAATTTACTGCAAAATGATTTGAATATAATAGTATACAATTTTGTGGATATGTTGAGTCATGCTCGAACTGAAATGGAAGTACTGAAAGAACTGGCCAGTGATGAGGCTAGTTATAGAAGCCTTACGCGTAGCTGGTTTGAGCACAGCCCTTTGCATCAAACTTTAAAGAAACTGGCTGGAAAAAAAATTAAAGTTATTCTCACAACTGATCATGGAAGTGTACGCGTAAGAACTCCTCAAAAAGTTATTGGTGATAAGCAAACAACAACCAATTTGCGATACAAGCATGGTAGAAATTTAAATTATGAAGAGAAGGAGGTATTGGCCTTTAAAGATCCACGAAAAGTTGGGCTGCCTGTACCTACCATTAATTCAAGTTTTATTTTCGCGAAAGAAGATGGTTATCTGTGCTATCCTAATAACTACAATCATTACGTTAATTATTACAGGAATAGCTTTCAGCATGGGGGTATTAGTTTAGAGGAAATGATCGTGCCTTTGATTAAGATGGAATCTAAGGGCTAATTGTGGATAAATGGTCTCCCATCCTTACATATAGCTACTTAATTTTGATCGTTATGAAATACACACAAGGCACACTCGATAAATTAGAAGATATACTTGGCGAATCCGATTATGTGGTCCGTTATGAACGTGGAACTTTCCAAAGTGGTTGGTGTTTATTAGAAGCTAAAAAAGTAGTTGTTTTAAATAAGTTTTTAGATATAGAAGGCCGGATCAATACCATGATGGAGCTTATTCCCCAACTGGTAATTGATTATGATAAACTAACACTCGAGTCGCAGAAGCTATATGATGAAATAATCAAAAAAACCGTTACACACGCAGAATAAATTACGGTAAATACGTAGCGGCACATTTTCTTTTATATTAGTTTTAGGGTGTGAATGCACCCCCATTATATATTGAATTTTTAGGTACGGGCACCAGTGCAGGAGTGCCAATGATTGCCTGTAACTGTGCCGTATGTAGCTCTACCAATAAAAAAGATAAAAGACTTCGAAGTAGTATTTTGGTTAGATCGGAAAGTACCACCTTAGTAGTAGATACAACCCCCGATTTTCGATATCAAATGCTAAGAGCGGGTATACAAAGGTTGGATGCTGTTATTTTCACACATCCGCATAAAGATCATTTAGCCGGACTTGATGATATCAGAGCATTTAATTATTTCATGAAAAAACCAATGCCTTTATTCGTAAATGATATCACTGCCGCAGCCATTCAACGGGAATATTCTTATGCTTTTAGCGAAGAAAAATATCCTGGTGTACCTCAAATCAACTTACAATATATAAACGACTTGGATTCTTTTATGGTAGGTGATATACCTGTACTACCCATTGCTGTTATGCATAGTAAGATGACTGTTTTAGGTTTTAGATTTGGGGATTTTACCTATATAACCGACGCTAATTTTATTGATGAGGTTGAAAAAGAAAAAATCAAGGGATCAAAAGTGCTTGTTTTGAATGCACTTCGCAAGGAGGATCATGTATCTCATTTTACTTTAGCACAGGCTGTTGCTTTAGGGGAAGAATTGGCGATTCCAAAAGTATATTTTACGCATATCAGTCACCAATTGGGTTTGCATAATAGTATTAATGATGAACTACCAGTAAACATGCAATTGGCGTTCGATCAGCTACATTTTTGTTTGTAACCCTTCTAAAAAAAGGAGGGATGAAAAAAATACTTTTATCCTATTTCCGCTTTTCTAAAAAAGAAGCGATAGGTATAACACTGTTGCTATTTGTATTGATAGGGCTATTGTATTTGCCAAAATGGTATTCGAATTCGGAAACTATTGTAATTAAAAGAAAATCGGCAGATAGTTCTCTGGTGCAATCGGTTTCAAAGCCTGTACCACCTAAGAGCAATAAACTTTTTTTCTTCAATCCTAATACTATCGGTAGAGAAGACTGGCTATTGTTGGGTGTGCCGGAAAAAACAGTAGCTACCATCATAAACTACCGAAATAAGGGAGGCGTATTTCGTGTGCCAACCGACATATACAAAATCTGGGGTATGCCGAAGGAAGTTGCGGATACACTTGTCCAGTTCATAAGGCTCCCCAACGAAAATCAGATCGTCAGGTCGACCGGTCGTCAGTGGCCAGCTCGTTTTTCGTTAACCTCCACCCGCCCAAGATCACCTATTTATAGGCTCAATATCAATACTGCCACTGAAGCCGATTGGGAAGCTTTACCTGGTATTGGTAAAATATTGGCTGCACGTATTATTCGATTTCGAGATAAACTAGGTGGCTTTAAAACGGTTGAACAGATTGCTAAAACCTATGGATTATCAGATTCTGTATTTCAGCGTCTACAACCGGCTCTTTACGTGGATACATCTGCTCAAATAAAGGCTGATAAACAGCAGAAAATCAATATTAACAAAGCTTCTGAAAAGGAGATGATTCTGGCAGGGTTAGAACCTTACTTGGCTCAAGCTATTTGTGTATCGAGAAAACAAGAGGGCTCTTTCAAAACCTTACATGATTTAAAAAGGATCATTTTTATCAATGATGCCCTCTATACCCGCCTGGTTGAAGTTTGTACCATCGAGGAATAATTTTTTAAATATACACTTGGTTAATAGCCAAAAAAAGCTAGTTTTGCCCTGAAAACTAACGAACGATAGTTTGTATTTTCAAGAAGGTTGTCCGATTAACGAATGCTTGTAATACCGGACAACCTTCACTATGTAAACAAGAGTTATGCATTTTCAAGAATCAGAATTAACCAAACAAGTAGCGCAAACAGCTAAAGACTTTGCGGAACAGTTTATTCGTCCGCATGTTATGGCATGGGATGAATCGCAAGAATTTCCAATACAGGTATTTAAAGAGATGGGGAAACTGGGTTTAATGGGGGTATTGGTACCTGAGGAGTATCAAGGTGCGGGATTAAGTTATTTTGAATACAATGCAATCATTCAGGAAATAGCCAAAGTATGTGGTTCTATTGGCTTGAGTGTAGCTGCACATAATTCTTTGTGTACCAATCATATTTTAAGTTTTGGGACCGATACCCAAAAAGCAAAATGGCTGCCAAAGCTTGCAACGGCAGAATGGATCGGTGCCTGGGGTCTTACAGAGCCTAATACAGGGAGTGATGCCGGGAATATGAAAACAGTTGCCATAAAAGAGGGTAATGAATGGATTATTAACGGTACAAAAAGCTGGATCACACATGGCAAAAGCGGTGACATTGCAGTGGTCATTTGTAGAACCGGAGAACCCAGAACAAGTGGTAATTCTACCGCTTTTGTTGTTGAACGAGGCATAAAAGGATTTACGGCAGGAAAAAAAGAAAATAAGCTTGGCATGCGAGCGAGCGAAACAGCAGAAATGATCTTTGATAACTGTAGGATTCCGGATACGAACAGATTAGGTGAAATAGGAGACGGGTTTCGTCAGGCCATGAAAATTTTAGATGGGGGCAGAATATCAATCGCGGCTTTGTCGGCCGGTATCGCTAAAGGAGCATATGAGGCAGCTAAGCAATACGCACAAGAAAGGCACCAGTTCGATCAGCCAATTGCGAATTTTCAGGGTATCAGCTTTAAATTGGCAGATATGGCTACAGAAATTATGGCAGCCGATTTACTGATATACCAGGCATGTGATCGTAAAAATAGGGGGGAAAAAGTAACCCGCGAAGGTGCTATGGCCAAATATTATGCCAGCGAAATTGCTGTAAAAACGGCCAATGAAGCCGTTCAAATTTTTGGCGGATATGGGTATACAAAAGATTTTCCGGTAGAAAAGTACTATCGTGACGCAAAATTGTGTACTATTGGGGAAGGAACTTCTGAAATTCAGAAGCTAGTAATAGCCAGAGAGGAGCTCCAAAGATAGTTTTTCG
>JAIEQT010000281.1 GCA_019747455.1 Chitinophagaceae bacterium
ATCGGAGCAAAGTCTTACAGCACCCATATTACCCAATCCGGATATTGAGATCCCTACGATCGAATCTGTAAAAGAAATGATGAAAGGTATTGACCCGATCAGTACCCCCAATACGATCATTCCTGTTTTAAGGGAACGCCCAACAGAAATTTATAGAGAAGATTTTAAGGAAGAAGAACTCGAATCCCGAATCCCGAAGCCCGGATCCCGAATCCCGAAACCCGAATCCCGTAACCCGGAACCCTTCATGCCCGTATTCAGTGCTTTGGAAGCTGCGAATATCCGGGAGGAAGAGGAATCACCTGCACCGGAACCCGAAACCGAATTACCATCGGCATTTCAAGAAAAAAGTGATGCTAAAATCGCCAGCATTTTATCTGAATCATTAGAAGCCTTTAAAAAGCCTATAGCTGCCGAAGATAAGTTAGACATTACTGTAGAACCTGAAAAGCTTCATACCGTTGATTATTTTGCATCGCAGGGTATCCAGATAGATCTATCTAAGATTCCACAGGATAAATTAACGACCAAGCTCAGAAAATTTACCGATTGGTTGAAGGATATGAAGCAGTTAAACCCTAATCCGGTTGATTTAGGAACATCTGTGGAGTCGGAACTGGCAGTAGCTGAGAATGCCATGGTTTCTAACCAATCAAAAGAAATTCTCACCGAAACAATGGCAGAAGTATTGGCCAAACAGGGCCAAATTGATAAGGCCATTCAGCTTTATATCAAATTAAGTTTCTCAAATCCTGAAAAAACTGCTTACTTTGCCGCCAAAATTCAACAATTAAAAGGTATATAAAATGACTATTCTGTTTTTGGTGCTGATTGTTATTGCAGCGGTTGCGCTAGGTTTTATGGTTCTTGTTCAAAACCCTAAAGGCGGTGGCTTATCCGGTAATGTAGGGGGTATTAATAACCAGTTCATGGGCGTTAAGCAAACAACCGATGTATTAGAAAAAGGAACCTGGATTTTTGCGGGAGCTATTGCGGTGCTTGCTTTATTTTCTTCTGTATTTTTAAAATCAGGTAAAGCAACAGCTGAAGATACTATTCTTCAAAAAGTAAATACAAATACCAGTGCCCCTGCGCCAACACAACAGGCGCCTGCAGCCGGCACAACAACTACAGTTGATACTACAAAAAAGTAGTTCATCTATAACATATAGAACCCCTTCTGCTACGGCGGAGGGGTTTTTTATTTCACTACATTTGATAGTAATTTAAGGATATGAAAAAGAAAAAGCAAAAAACGAAATGGTGGATCCCGGTTTTAATTGTGATAGCACTGGTTGGCGGCACAGTGGCATGGCTTTTTGTGGGCTCTGCCACCTCTTTTTCTGAGAAATCGGTTTTCTTTACCATAAATGATAGTAACCGTAATAAATCTACTTTACTAGCGAGTTTGGAAGAAGCGCATATTCTCCGCTTCCCCGGATTGATTGGTATTATTGGCGCGCCTATTAACCTGTGGGACAAAATAAAGAATGGCAAATACGAAATAAAAAAAGGACAAAGTATTCTAGATATTGTACGCATGTTAAAAAATGGGAAGAGAGCCGAAGTAAAATTGGTGATCAATAAACTACGCACCAAGCAAGATTTTGCAGGCCTGCTCGCGAAAACATTTGACACCGATTCATCCGGCGTTTATCAATATCTATCCTCAAACGATTCTTTAGCATCCATAGGTACCGATACAGCGCTACTCTTTACGAAAGTCATTCCGAATACATATCGTTTTTATGCAGATGCCAGCATGGAAACCATATTACAAAAACTGTCTACAGCAACTACCGATTTTTGGGAAAGCAAGAATAGAAAAGAAAAAGCCGCCTCAAAAAATTTATCGCTGAATGATATCTATATTTTGGCTTCTATTGTAGAAGAAGAAACTAATTATGCATCTGATAAATCTAAAATTGCCAGTGTATATCTCAACCGTCTTGTGAAACAAATGCCACTGCAGGCTTGTCCAACTATAAAGTACGCGATGCAAGATTTTACCATTACCAGAATTTATGAAAAATATTTAGTAAACCCATCACCCTATAATACCTATAACCACAAAGGTTTACCACCAGGGCCTATTTGCACACCTTCGCCTGCTACTATCGATATAGTATTAGATGCCCCGGCAACCGACTATTTGTATTTTGTGGCTAAAAGTGATTTTAGTGGCTATCATCACTTTAGCAGTACTTATGAAGAGCATAATAAATTTGCCAAAGAATATCAGCAAAAGTTGGATGAATACATGCTCCGAAAAGCCCAACAGAAAAAATAAATATTTTGACCAAGCTCGAACGTATCATCATTACCTGGCCGCCCATTGCTTTTATTATACGTAAAAGCAAGGTAATTGTATTGCCCGGTTTTCAAGGTATTCCTTTATATGATGTAGTATTATTTTTCTTTAAACAAATTAATACGATTGGTATCAATGAAAGAGCTGCTGCTATTGCTTTCAACTTAATTATGGCATTACCGGCTACCATGCTTTTCTTATTTTCTATTCTACCCTATTTCCCAGATTTTTTGAAGCTCAGAGAAGAATTTCTTTCTCTTTTTAAAGATATTAGTCCTAGCTCTAACACCTATCATTTTATTGAAAATTTATTAGATGATCTGATGCAAAGAAACGTAGGGGTATTTTCTTTTGGTTTTGTATTGATCATGTTCTACGCTTCTAATGCGATGATGGCTTTGATCAGAACATTCGATAAATCGATTCAAGAAAATAAAAATTTCTTCTTACACCAACGGTGGCGGGCTTTACAAATGACCGGTATATTAGTATTACTCATTATTTCCACCACTTTAATTCTAATAGGACAAGAGCAGCTTGTATCATTGTTACGTAAGTTTTTTCACCTCAAAAAAAGAACGGTGGCACCATGGGTTAATTTTTTACGATGGAGTGTGGTAGTAGCTCTTTTTTATTATGGTATTGCCCTCATTTATAGATACGCCCCTTCGGTAAAAAAAAGATGGAAACTCACTTCCCCGGGCACATTACTCGCTACTACACTTACTATTGTAACCACTGAAATTTTCTCTTACTGGGTATCTAATTTTGCCTCCTATAATAGAGTTTATGGATCTATAGGAACGGTATTGATACTTATGATACTGATCTATATCAATGCGTTAATTTTATTGATAGGATTTGAGTTGAATGTTAGTATTACCTATCTTGTAAGGAAAGCAGAAGCACGTAATAAAGGCTGATTTCTTTATTTGTTTTTATCGGGCGATAGCCACTCTTTTTGTAATGATTCCATGTTGGGATAGGTAAAACCTTTATCGTAATGACCGGCATTTTTTTTCTGCCGAAAAGCCTCATAAATGGTTATGGCACAGGCAACAGAAATATTAAGGCTCTGTATCATTCCTAATTGGGGTATGATAAAATTGCCATCACAACAGGCACGCATTTCCTCGCTAACCCCTTCATGTTCATTCCCAAATACCAATGCCATTGATTGGGTAAAATCCATATCGTGTAACGGAATAGCATCAGCATTCAGATGCGTACAATATAGTTTATCATATTTCTCTTTTAAAGAAGCTACACATTCCGGTAAAGAATCATATTGATGAATGGATAGCCATTTTTGTGCGCTACTGCTACTCTTGGCCCCAAATTTTTTATGTCGGGGTATCTTGGTATTCAATACATAAATATCCTGGATACCAACCGCGTCACAGGTGCGCATTACAGCAGCAATATTATGGGGATCTTGCACATTTTCCATCACCACGGCTAGGTTACCTTGTCGAAATTGTAATACAGCTTGTATTCGTGATAATCTCTCGGGAGTCATAGTAGCTACCAATAGCTTTGTATTTTATATAAACGAAAGCATATTTATGCAAATCTGCAGATAAGTATTGAGATTTTAATATAATTTTACTGCAACCGTACCCGTACCATGAACTCGAAATTTACCCGTTCTGAGCATTTGCTGTGGATGATTCCCATTATTTATGGAGTTGTTGTATATTTTACTTCTTACACAGATATTGTTATGTCTTTTTACGCTGGTGCGTATTTTTTAGTAACATTCCCCCAAATCATTGGTGGATTTCTGATTTCATTGGTAATACCTTTTATGTTACAATGGGAATTAAGAGATCATCAATTGAGGGATAAAATAATTTCTTGGTCACATATTTTATTATCAATCGGTATTGTTGTAGCCGTTCTCTTTATCGACAGTTTTACATTACCAATCAATATAAATTGGGTTTTTAACTCAGGTACTTTACCTGCAGTTCAAAAATGGATTTATTATAATAATATGGCTGTTCTATTAATTAAATGTTTCCTATCCATTCAACTTATTTACTGTACTTATGGCGTAGTTAAATGGGTGGTTTATGTAAGAGCCCAGAAAGATGTGGAGCGTTTTAATGAAGATGATCTATACTTCGAACAGCCCGACAATATGGGTACTCAAATGATTGCCTGATTATTGGCCCATAGCAGCTTTTTTCATTTCAATCGCTTTTTCTTTTCCTACATATTTCTCAATTTGTTTCTCTAACAAATAAATAAGGGGCGTTAGTATAATAGCCATCATAAATTTATAGAGATAGTTTACCAGGCAAATAGCTATCACCAATTTCAAACTCCAATTATTGCCAATTCTAAAAGCGATAAAAAGAACCACAAAACTATCTACCAGTTGAGATACAACGGTAGAGCCTGTTGCTCTTAACCATACCCATTTCTCGCCCGTTACTTTTTTAATTCTATGAAAAACCGTAACGTCTACAATCTGGCTTACCAAAAAAGCTATCAAACTACCGGCAATAATCCACATGCCTTGTCCGAATATACCCCCAAATGCCATCTGCATATTCGGAATGCCTTCTGCTTGTCGGGAACCAACCCAAAAATCAGCAGGAGGTATACGCAAAGCAGCATAAAACATAATGAATGCATAGGTGATCAGGATTACGGCCGTATAGCTAATTCTACGAACTGCTTTGGGACCAAAATATTCGTTAACGATATCTGTTATAATAAATTCTAAAGGCCATAACAGAACGCCACAAGTAAGGTTAAAGGATAGGCCGCTTTCGCCCAAAATGGTGAAATTAACAGGTTGCCAGCCGAATACTTTTTCAAGTGAAAATATTTTACCCCCAATACATTCTGCAATTAAGGCATTGGCCACAAAAAAAGCGGTAATACCTAAAAAAAGTTTGGTAGGCTTGTCTTTTAAAATTTGATGGATCATAACGTTGAAAAAAAATAAATGTATAGCTGTATTAATAAGATTAAAAAGTTACTAATTAATAGCCACGGCGACAAATGAAATTGTTTTTTTGATAGCCAACGTACTATTACAACGATGTGTAAAATAAAGTTCAAAAAAGGAGCTATGATCCAGCCTAAAATAACCGTAATATTGGTAAGGTCCTGCTGTCCGATAAAATCGTGGGTACGCTGAACCAATATACATACCAGAAATAAAATATTACAAATAAAGGCCGTTTTAGCGAGCAGCTTCATAGGATGAAGATAGGCTAATAATCCTTCAATTTTGCTTACATTCGTTCCGTTGATTAACTTGAAAAAAGACCATATGAATTGGAAGAAAATAATGCCGCATGCCATTGCTGTGGCTGTTTTTTTAGTAGTAGCCCTTATTTATTGCAAACCCGCCTTAGAAGGCAAAGTATTACAACAACACGATGTTACACAGTGGAAAGGCATGGCACAAAACTCCTTTCTCTATAAAGAAAAAAACGGAGAATTTCCTCTCTGGACCAACGGTATGTTTAGCGGTATGCCTGCTTACCAAATTGCGATGAGCAACACAAACCCTGTTTCAGTGGGTTATATTGGTTATATTTTAAATCCCGGATTACCCAAACCGGTAGGATTTTTCTTCTTGGCCTGTATTTGTTTTTATTTTCTTACGCAGGTTTTACAGATCAATTCTTATATCGGCATTGTAAGTGCTTTAGGCTATGCTTATGCCACGTATAACCCAATCATTGTGGCAGCAGGCCACGATACAAAGATGCAGGCTATTGGTTATTTACCCGGATTAATTGGTGCTTTATTATTGGTTTATGATAAGAAATATTGGTGGGGGGCTGCGTTTACCGCATTGTTCACAGCCCTGCTATTATCTGCCAATCACTTACAAATAACCTACTATAGCTTTATTATCATAGCTATTATGAGTATTGCTTTTGCCATCCGATGTTTTAAAACAAAAGAAACAACGCATTTATGGAAAGCCGCAGGTATTGTAGTAGGTGCTGCTTTTTTAGGTATCCTGGTAAATGCAGTAACCTTACTTACAACTTATGAATATTCAAAAAGAACGATCAGAGGTGGAAGTGTTCTTGCCGATGCAAAAACCAATGTAACTAAAACTGGTTTGAGTAAAGACTACGCATTGAGCTATAGCATCTATAAAACAGAACCCCTGGTACTACTAT
>JAIEQT010000227.1 GCA_019747455.1 Chitinophagaceae bacterium
TAGCAGCATTATTAAGTTCAATTATGGGTTTTGTAATTTCAACAGATAGTACATAACTGATGAGTAAGCCTACAGCAAATACGATCCCGATAAGTCCGAGGAATATCCATTCGAGTTTTTCTAGATCTTTTTCGTAAGATTTTTTTATAGAAACAATAATCGCTTTTACCTGCTCATCTGTTTTTTTACTTTGTTCGGATAGTTCACTTCGTAAACCCTTTTGTTTATTAAATCCGATACTATTTTCTAATGAAATAATACGTTTAAATGTGTTATTGTAGCTAGTTAGTACGGCTAATGTTGAGGCACTGCTTGCATATTGTTGCATGGCATTTGTAATGAGTGTATCAAATGCTATAGCAGCTTTATTGTCTTTCATGAAAACATATTGCTGCTCTTTTCTTTTAAGTGCCTCAACAATAGTTGGGTTAATCAAACGGCTTCGAATTAATTCTTTTGTAAAATTATCTAAGCTCCCAGCTAATCCGGCGGTGCCAAATCCGAGCTGTTTCACAGAATCTATCATTCTCCCAAAAAGGGCATCTTGAAAATGAACTTGATGCGTAACTTGTAAAATTCTTTCTTTGATTTCGGGCCTACTACTTAGTTCGTTTTTATTTATGATTAAAAGATCGGCATCAATATCTTTTAATAAACTATTATGCCTTACAATAGCTTCGCTATAGCCGGTCTTGTAAAAATCTTCTGCATATCTCTCATTCAATAAAAAATCCTGCTTTGCTTCATTTTGTTGCTGAGAACGTATACGGATATCCTCTACTTTCGATAATAGCTCTTCGATACGCAGTCTTTTATCATTTACTTTTATAGTGATATAAATGACGCCCACCGTTATCAATAGAATAAGCGAATGAGAGATAAAAAGCTTGTTCCGTATACTCAGATTTCTAAAAGGATTCTTCAACATGCTACAAACAAACTGATTGGGGGTTGATGTTTTAGCGCCTAAGATACTTAGTTTTGCCGGATGCATTATGTTTCAGTTGAAGGGCTTACCAAAAGCTATGGAATTAACCCTCTTTTTAAGAATATCTCATTTCATATCAATGAAGGGGATAAAATTGCGTTGATCGCCCGAAACGGAGTAGGAAAATCTACCCTGTTAAGGATATTGGCCGGTAAAGAAACGCCCGATTCCGGCACTTTCAAGATTAATAAAGAGGTTACCGTGGCTCTTTTTGAACAAGACCCTCAATTTCAAGAAGATAAAACTGTACTTGAAAATATCTTCCAGCTAAACCATCCCATACTTAATATTATAAAAAAATATGAAGCCGCTTTGGATGCTGATGATAGTGAGCAAATTGGCGATTTGATCATTCAAATGGATGATTTGGGAGCCTGGGATTTTGAAGCAAAGGTTAAGCAGATATTGAGCAAACTGAATATCCATCATTTGAATAATCCGGTTAAGGAATTAAGTGGTGGGCAGCGAAAAAGAATAGCCCTAGCCAAAACCCTTATAGATATTGGTTTTGCACATCAGCATACCCTTTTAATGATGGATGAACCTACCAATCATTTGGATGTTGAAATGATTGAGTGGCTGGAGCATTATTTAGACCAACAAAATGTTACGTTATTGCTGGTAAGTCATGATCGTTATTTCTTAGATGCCGTATGTAGTGAAATTTGGGAATTAGATCGAGAGCGATTGCAAACCTATACGGGAGATTATGAGCGCTATATGGAAGAAAAAGCTGCGAGGCTTGAGAGTGAGCAAGCAAGTATAGATAAAGCTCGTAATACCTATAGAAAAGAATTGGAGTGGATGCGCAAACAGCCGCGTGCCAGAACTACTAAAAGTAAAAGCAGGCAAGATCGTTTTTATGAGGTAGAAGCCAGGGCCAAACAAAAATTGGTAGATACCCAACTGCAACTAGAGGTTAAAATGAGTAGGTTAGGAGGCAAAATAGTAGAGCTTAAAAAAGTATATAAATCTTTTGGCGATTTGCCTATACTGAAAGGATTTGATTACACTTTTGCCAAAGGTGAGCGTATTGGTATTATTGGTAAAAATGGAGTAGGGAAATCTACTTTTTTAAATATCCTTCAACTTTTAGAATCTGCCGATAGTGGAAAAATTAATATTGGTGATACGGTGGTATTTGGTAGTTTTTCTCAGCAAGGATTAATAATAAAGGAAGATTTGCGGGTGATTGAATATGTAAAAACTTTTGCTGAAAATTTCCCTTTGGCAAGTGGCGGAACGTTAAGTGCAGCGCAGTTCCTAGAGCTTTTTTTGTTTACACCCGATAAGCAATTTACTTATTTATCGGCCCTTAGCGGAGGGGAAAAAAAGCGTCTACAATTATTAACGGTTCTCTTTCGCAATCCTAATTTTTTAATTTTAGATGAGCCCACTAATGATTTAGACTTACCTACATTAGCCGTACTGGAACAGTTTTTAACCGATTATCCCGGTTGTGTATTGATAGTATCACATGATCGATACTTTATGGATAGATTAGTTGATCATTTATTCGTTTTTGAAGGCAATGCTGTTGTGCGTGATTTTCCCGGAAACTATAGCGAATATAGAATTTGGCAGAAGGACTCCTCCGCTGCAAAGGCGGGCCAAGATGACAAAGAAACGTCAGAACGTCGAGACGTAAGGACGGAAAAACAAAAGACAGTTGGGTTTAAAGAAAAAAGAGAATTTGAACTGTTAGAAAAAGAATTGCCCGAACTCGAAAAAGAAAAGCAACAATTAGCCGATCAAATGAGTGCGGGCAATCTATCGTTCGAAAAAATTCAATTAATGAGTGAACGACTGATTCAAATTACTCATGAACTTGAAATAAAAGAAATGCGCTGGTTAGCGTTAAGTGAACTTATACAAAACTAATTAACTCAACATCAAAAATCAGGGTGCTATTTGGTCCAATTTGCGCACTTACTTGTCTATCTCCGTATCCTAAATGGGGTGGTATAAAGAATCGCCATTTACTACCTGTTGGCATTAACTGCAATCCTTCTGTCCAACCCTTAATTACCATGTTCAATGGAAATGAGGCAGGTCGGCCTCGCTGTACAGATGAATCAAAAATTGTTCCATCAATTAAAGTGCCATGATAGTGACAGGTTACCTCATTATGCGCTTTTGGTTTTTCTCCTACGCCTATTGATAGTATCTGATATTGAAGACCACTTGGTAACTCAAATACCCCTTCCTTATTTTTATTCTCGGCTAAAAAATCTTGTCCTGCTTTCAAATTTGCGGCTGCTTTTTCAGCTTTCATTTGTGCTAATTGATCGGCTACTCCCATATTATTTTTTTTTGCGAATGTATTATCTTTTTATTATCTAATTGTTATCTACAACTGGCATACCCTAAGCCCTGTATCTTGAGGTTTATTAATTTATATGAAAGCGATTGTAAATAAAACCGGTGAAACGGTAGCCTATTTATTTCTAACCATTATACTTGATAAGCATCAAAAGAATATTCTGGGAATTGTACTTGGAAATTGTGTTTTTGGTTCAAAAAAAGAGCCGGTTGGTAAGTTTTTCAATGATACTTTCAGGAAAAAAAACGGTAAGATTATTGCCCTTTTAGGAGAAAAATCAAATGCTAAAACCCCTGATAATCAAGCTGATATTTTGCTGAAGGCATGGAAACGCTTATCAGAGTTGAAGGAGCATACTTGTGCTTGGGTGGAGGAGAAAGATAGCTGGACCAAGGAAAGTTTTGAAGAATTATTGACAGAAAAATAAAATCGTTGCTTTTTTCCTGTCAATCCTTACTTTTGCGGCGGCAGGTCTCGCACGACCAGCTCCTGCTGAACCTCCCCAGGGCAGGAATGCAGCAAGGATAAGCGGTTGTAGCGGTGCGATGTGAGTAGCCTGCCATTTTTATTTTTTATATATGAAATTTTTCATCGATACGGGTAATCTCGCCCAAATTAAAGAAGCAAACGATTTGGGTATTTTGGATGGTGTTACAACCAATCCTTCTTTAATGGCTAAGGAAGGCATTAAGGGAGAAGAAGCGATTGCCAATCATTACAAAACGATTTGTGAATTAGTGGATGGTGATGTTAGCGCCGAAGTACTCTCAACCGATTTCGCCACAATGGTGGAAGAAGGTAAGAAACTCGCAGCTATTCACCCTAATATTGTGGTTAAAGTGCCCATGATTAAAGATGGGGTAAAAGCTATTAAGTGGTTTACCGATAATGGTATCCGAACTAACTGTACGCTTATTTTTTCTGCCGGACAGGCTATTCTTGCTGCTAAAGCAGGCGCGTCTTATGTATCTCCTTTTATTGGAAGAATCGATGATAGCGGTTGGGATGGTATGGAGTTAATTGGTCAGATACGCCATATTTTTGATGTTCAACAGTACAAAACAGAGATACTGGCTGCATCCATCCGAAACGCCTTACATATCATTAAAGCTGCGGAATTAGGAGCAGATATTTGTACTTGTCCACTCGATTCTATATTAGGTCTTCTAAAGCATCCCTTAACAGATATTGGGTTAGCTAAGTTTTTAGAAGATGCCAAGAAAATGTAGTTACCTATTTCGGTTCTATCTTCATGTTGTAAAACATGAATGCCCATTTATCGGTTTCTGTTTCAATCCTTTGTTTGAGTGACATTGTGCCATGACCGGCTTTTGTATCAATACGAATAATCCGTGGATTGTTGCCCTTTGCTTTTTCCTGCAGTGCAGCAGTAAACTTAAAAGAGTGTGCAGGCACAACCCTATCATCGTGGTCGGCAGTCATAACTAGTGTGGCAGGGTATTCTGCTTCTTTTACGTTATGTACCGGTGAATATTTTCTTAGGTATTCAAACATTTCTTTTGAATCATCAGCAGTACCATAATCATAAGCCCATCCTGCACCTGCAGTAAACTTATGGTAGCGTAACATATCTAGTACGCCAACAAAAGGAAATGCCACTTTACAAATACCTGGGTCTTGCGTAATAGTTGCGCCTATCAATAATCCGCCATTCGACTCACCTTGAATAGCTAATTTTTCTTTCGAAGTATATTTATTATCAACTAAATAAGCGGCTGCTGCTTTAAAGTCATCGAATACATTTTGTTTGTTCAGCTTTGTTCCTGCCAAATGCCATTTCTCCCCATATTCACCACCACCTCTCAAATTAGCGGTGGCAAAAACACCTCCGTTCTCTAATAATATAATATTTGAGGTACTGAAATAAGGAGTAAGACTTGAGCTAAATCCTCCATAACCATATAAAAGTGTTGGATTATTACCATCGAGTTTGATTCCTTTTTTATGAGTTATCATCATCGGAATTCTAGTCCCATCTTTTGAGGTATAGAAAACCTGTTTTGATTCGTATTCCGCGCCATTAAATTTTATCTCAGGCTTTTTGTATACTTCACTATTTCCTGCCGCTATGTTCATTTTGTAGATAGTTGCAGGCTGAGTATAAGAGCGAAACGTATAGAATACCTCTTTATCTGTTTCTTTACCGCCAAAACCGCTCGCATCTCCTAAACCGGGTAAATCTATATCCCGTATTTTTTTACCACTTAAATCGTACTGCTCTACCTTACTAATCGCATCTTTTAGATAGGTGCAGAAAATGGCATCGCCGGCACTGCTGGCCGACATTACTTCGGGTTTTTCAGCTACAAAATCTTTCCAATTTTTTTGTTCAGGAGAAGAAATCGGAACGATTACTAACTTAGTATTTGGTGCATCTTTATCGGTTTGCAGGATCAAGGATTCATTTGTTATATAAACCGGGTAAGTAGTATTATCTGTATTTGATTGTATTGGTATAATAGGAGCGTTTGGCTTAGTAAGATCTTGTAAGTATAGTTCATTTCCATAAGTACTATTTGCACCAGATATAAACAACCATTTCTCAATTTCGCTTACTTACCCACTTACATACCTTCTAGGCATTGTTGCCCCACCAAAAATTAGTTGGTTATTTTTTTGAGAGGTATTAAGGAGATGAAAATACAATTTATGCTGGTCTGTTTTCCCGGCCAATGTGGAACCCTCTTTTGGTTTATCATAACTACTATAATAAATGCCCTCTTTTTTTCTAAAAGAAATACCACTGAATTTTACATCATAAAGCGTATCTCCAATTTGCTTTTTTGTAATAGCATCAATGATAATAACTTTTCTCCAATCGCTACCACCTTCAGAGATTTGATAAGCAGCCAACGAGCCATCGGTGCTAAAACTAATGCCTGCCAGTGATGTGGTGCCATCTTTAGAGAAGCTATTGGGGTCAATGAATACTTCAGGTTCTTGACTCCCTTTTTTCTGGCGATACAGTACCGATTGATTTTGAAGTCCAGTTTTTTTATAAAAATAAATATAATCGCCTTCTGTAGAGGGGGCTGAATAGGAATCATAATTCCAAAGATTAGTCAATCGCTCATTTATTTTCTTTCGAAAAGGTATTTTATCAAGATAATCGAATGTTACTTTATTTTGAGCTATTACCCAAGCTTTTGTATTGGCGGC
>JAIEQT010000426.1 GCA_019747455.1 Chitinophagaceae bacterium
ATAGCCACTAACTACTTTTAATACACCATCTAAGCGCTGAAAAAAAGCCTCCGTACACCAAAAACAACCTTCACCGAAAGTAGCGGTATCGGTTTTTATACCTTTAGGAATGTCTGTCATATTATATGCAATTGATTTTTCTGTTTTGATTTCTCCCGCTGTGCAACTGAGTAAAAAGCTGCTAAAGGAGAGAATAAGCATGTAAAATTTTTTCGATCTCATACTATAATCTACGTTTAAAAGATAATAACCTTTCAAGAGCCGCTTTGGTTTAACATTTTGCTAAGTTATACCCAGCACTTTGTATTTTATGTTCCGTTATACTATACATATACAGAATTACGTTAATTTTACAATTACCGTAACCGCTATGAGGGTAAAACAATCTATTAAAAATATCAACTTCCAGTTGGAAGCATTGCTGTTATTTGTACCGGCAATCATATTTTTTGGGTTATTGGTAATATATAAGCTCTTTTCTATAGACCCCTATTTCAGCGTTTCTATTCCCTTTCTTCTGGGAAATAATATTATAATCATGCAACTAGGGCTTTTTATAGTACCTTATATTTTACACCGTTTTTTAAGGAGTAGGCAACAGGGTGCTTACACTTTCAGGGTTATTCACGTGATGCTATCTGTTTTTTTGCTTTTTGCTATCATGTTCACCTATCAGGTGGTGAGACCTACCTATGCTAATTATGTGACTCCCATCTTTGATAATAAAAATGATACTAAATTCTGGATGGAAGCTACGATGGCTACCTATATTATTTTAGGCGCTCAAATTGTAGTACAGATCATTTTTTTAATGTACAGCCTAAACATTATATTCCCACCCAAGCCCAAAGATCCGGTAGTTGAATTATCAGTATAAGATTCTCATTAACCTTACCTTTGCCGCCTAATATCGGTGTTTCATGCGTGTTTATCCGGATTCGGCCCTTACTCAATTAGAATTTGATAAAGTAAAAACTTTAGTGGCCGATTTGTGTAAAACCAATTATGCCCAGCAAAAAGCAGGAGCACTAAGGGTACATACGCACAGAAATTATATTGAACTTGAATTACAACAATCTCACGAGTTTAAAATGTTGTTGTTGCAGCAGCAATATTTTCCCAACGATTTTCTCTTGGATATTCGTAAAGAATTAAAACTACTTGGTATTCCGGGTGCATTAATAGTTGGGGAACAGTGGATGCAAATAAGGCGACTCAATGAAAGCATGGGCGCCATTTTCAGATGGTTCGATGGGGAAAGAAGACTTGCCTTCCCGGCTTTAACCGAAGTAGTTAAAAATGCGTATTACGAGAAACAGATCACGGAGTCTATTGATGAAGTACTCGATGAATCGGGTGTTGTAAAAGACAATGCTTCTCCTGAGCTACAAAAAATCAGAATGAATTTATTCCGTAGAAGGAATGAATTAAGACGAATGTTTGAGAAAGTAGTTCAACGAATGACAAAAGCCGGTTATGCAGCAGATATTGAAGAAAGTTTTAGTAATGGCAGAAGAGTTGTAGCGGTTTTTGCAGAACATAAGCGACAGGTAAAGGGAATATTACACGGAGAAAGCGATAGCCGGAAAACAGCTTTTATTGAGCCTGAAGAAACCATTGAGTTAAATAATGAAGTATTCTCTTTGGAGAATGATGAGCTTAAAGAAGTACAACGCATTTTAAGAGAACTCACCGCACGTTTAAGCGTGTACGCTCCTTTATTATTACATTATTTGGATATTATTGGCGAGTTTGATTTTATCAAAGCCAAAGCACAATTAGCGGTGCAAATGCAGGCCAACCTGCCCAATATAACCGATAAGGCGCAGGTGGTATTGGTTGATGCCTATCATCCGCTTCTTTTTTTATATAATAAAGAATCGGGCAAAAAAACAATACCCGTAACCTTAACGTTGGATGAACAAAGCAGGATATTGGTTATCAGCGGTCCGAATGCAGGGGGTAAAACCGTTACCATGAAAACGATTGGGCTTAACCAATTGATGTTGCAAAGCGGATTGCTAGTGCCTGTAAGTGCTGTTTCCCAGATGGGAATTTTCAAACAGCTCTTTATCCATATTGGAGATACCCAAAATTTGCAATTCGAATTAAGCACCTATTCCAGTCATTTGATTCATATGAAGCATTTCATGGAAAATGCCAATGGGAAAACACTTTTTTTCATCGATGAGTTAGGAAGTGGTTCTGATCCTAATTTAGGCGGGGCTTTTGCGGAAGTGATTATGGAAGAATTATCAAGAAGAAGATCTTTTGGCGTAGTTACTACCCATTACCTGAACTTGAAAGTAATGGCTAATCATACGCAAGGTATCATTAATGGTGCGATGCAGTTTGATGAAGTGAATTTACTGCCCATGTACAAACTCATTGTGGGTAAGCCCGGTAGTTCCTATACATTTGCTATTGCCGAAAGAATCGGATTACCCCAACATTTAATTAATAGGGCCAGGAAATTGGTAGACGACGACCATTTTAAATTAGACAGATTACTGAATAGAACAGAACAGGATTTACAATATTTAGAAAAAGAGAAAAAAGAGCTTCATCATTTACTCAGAGAGAATGCCAAATTGAAAAAAGAAATGGAGCAGGTGATGGATAAAGAACGGCATCGCCAGCAGGTTGAATTGTTGAAGCATCAGAACAAAGTTACCGAAGAGCGATTGGTGTATTTGAAAGATATGGAGCGGAAGTTAAAGCAGATCGTACTCGACTGGAAAAAAACGGAGAATAAACAAGAGGTTGTAAAAAACTTGAAGGATCTATTGTTTAAGCGGAAAGAAGAAATTGTAGTGAATAAATTAGCTAAAAAAGTAGATCAGAAGTATAAAGAACTTAATCAGCATATTGAAGTAGGGTCACTGGTTAAAATGCGCAAAAATTATCAGGTAGGCGAGGTAAAGGAAATAAGAGGGAAAAGAGCTATTGTACAAGTAGGTGCATTACCAATGAATGTAGAGTTGGTAGATTTGATTGCTGTTGAGAAATTACCAACTGAAACTGAAAAAACAAAATCATGATACTTGCTCATATTTCCAGTATTGATCAATACAGTTCCTTACATCCTCATTTCCCACAAGCCATTCAGTTTTTACAAACAGCCAATTTGATGGAATTACCTATCGGTGAAATAGCTATTACTGAAGGGGTTCGGGCAATTGTTATGGAGGAATCATTGCTTTCAGAATCGGATTCTTTATTGGGCTTTGAGTGTCATAATAAAAATATTGATATACAGATATGCTTACGTGGTGTGGAACGTGTGGGTTGGCGATCTCGCTATACTTGTTCCTTGCCACAAGGTGCTTACAGCGAGGAGAAAGATGTTTTATTTTTTAATGATGAGCCTGATCATTTTTTTACCCTAACAGAAAATCATTTTGCTATTTATTTCCCCAATGATGTGCATGCTCCCATGATAGGGGAAGGGATCATTAGAAAGATCGTGGTGAAAGTAGGTGTGTAAACTCACTTATAAAATTAAGGCCGTTGCTACAATTTTGCCCGTTTCTTTTTCTTGAACATAGGCCATAACTTTTATTTCATTAGTTTGTAAATCAGCTGGAATATGTAGTTTAACAGTTGTATTATGCTTACTATCTATAGTTACAAAATCTCTGACTATATTATGGTGACTAAGTCTTCTTCCATCATTCTCACCTGCTTTCACATTAATTGTTGCTTGTTTTTGTACTAAAGCAAAATGTACAACCGAACTAGTTTCTCCATTTTTATAATCCCACTTTAAAGAAATAGTATTTTTCTCATTATCCTTGAGTTGTTCAATAAAAAGATCTCCCTTTTCGGTAACGGCCAAATTGTTATTAATAAACGATCTGAGTTTATTCTCATTAGAACCAACTGTTTCATGTATACCGTTTATGATAGCTTGTGGTGTATAAATACTGTTAAGTCTAAATTTTTCACCATAATTTCTTTGCCGCTCCGAATAAGCAGCTTTGCTAAAAGGATCTTTCCATCCTAATCTATCCCAATAATCCACATGAAATTCAAGTACCATTAATCTTTCTTTATATATTTCTTGCAAGGTAACTGCTAATTGGTCGGCTGGAGGGCAACTGCTACAACCTTCAGATGTAAATAATTCGAGTATTACTACTGATTTGCTTCTTGCAAGATGAGATGCATAGGCCTCCGTATTACTAGTGCTAATTTGTGAATGTGCTGTGTAAACTGTTAATAAGAACAAACCAAGGATTATTCTGAGCATGGCATCATTATTTTATCTGTTAAGAAGCTACTGTAAATACGAAGTAGCGATAAAATACTTACAAATAAAAAAACCGATATATGCTGCCGGACAATTTACTTTTTGCAGAGAGAGAGGGATTGCCTTCGGCGATCCCGGTGAGGGGTAGGCATACAAAATAAAAGCAGGCCTTTCAGGCCTTATCGTTTTTATTTCTTTCGCTTTGGCAAATAAATTTGCCGCGCTCAGAAAACAAAAATGCCCCTTACGGGGCTTTTATTTTATGTGCGGAGAGAGAGGGATTCGAACCCCCGGACCTTTGACAGTCAACGGTTTTCAAGACCGCCGCATTCGACCGCTCTGCCATCTCTCCGGCGCAAATGTACGGGATGACGTTTTTTTAGCCAAAACTTATTTGAACTTATTAACCTAAGCGTTAAGAAGCCCATACCTTTGCCAAAATTTTATTTTGAAGCACTTATCGGCCGTCAATCATTATTTCTGGAAGTATAGAAAACGTTTTTTTATAGGTATTTTCTTTGTAGTAGCTTCCAACTACTTCGCCGTACTGGCCCCCCAAATTACTGGCTATGTAATTAATCAAGTGCAGCAACGGTTACCGGGTAGTAAGCCCATGCCCATTGATAGAACACATGATACGATCGTAAATCAGTTCATTCAATTTATCGAAGGTTTACATATTAGCTTCGGCTGGCTAGTGGCGATTTGTAGCCTCACAATCTTAGCTATTGCAGTTATACGTGGCATACTCATGTTCTTTATGCGCCAAACTATTATTGTAATGAGTAGGCATATTGAATATGATCAAAAAAATGAAGTTTTTGAACAATATCAACGGTTGGATACCGTATTTTACAAATCGCACAGTACAGGCGATTTAATGAACCGTATGGCCGAAGATATCAGTAGAGTAAGAATGTTTACCGGCCCGGCTATAATGTACTTAATAAACCTGGTAACGCTCATCAGTTTTTGTATCATCAATATGCTACGCAAAGATGTACAACTTACCTTATTGGTATTATCTCCATTACCCATTTTAGCGATAACTATTTATTGGGTAAATAGTATTATCAATAAGAAAAGTGAGATCATTCAAAGCAGGTTATCAGATCTTACCACCAATGCACAAGAATCCTATTCAGGAATACGTGTCATTAAATCTTTTGTGCAAGAAAAAGCGATGATGGGTTTCTTTGACAAAAACAGTAGTGAATATAGAAACAATGCTATTGGTTTAGCTAAAGTAGAGGCATTATATTTCCCAAGTATGACGTTACTGATTGGTCTCAGTACCTTATTAACCATATTTATTGGAGGCTTGCAAGCGCTGGAAAACCCAGCGAAAGTAGGTACCATAGTAGAATTTGTGATCTATATTAATATGCTCACATTTCCGGTGAGTGCCATTGGGTGGACGGCCAGTATGATTCAACGTGCGGCTGCTTCTCAAAAAAGATTGAATGAGTTTTTAGATATTGAACCAGCTATAAAAGATACGGCATTAGCTGTAAACAACGATACAGCAGTAAGTGGCGATATTATTTTTAAAGATGTTTATTTTACCTATCAAAATACTGGTATTCAGGCTATTAAAGGGTTTAACCTAACCATTAAAAAAGGAGAGAAAATTTTAGTGTTAGGAAAAACAGGAACCGGTAAAACAACCCTTGCCCAATTATTACTTCGGTTTTATGAACCCGATGCCGGCAGCATTAGTATTGGGAACTCCACGCTTGAATCGTTTAGCTTGCAATCACTTCGCTCTAAAATAAGTTATGTACAGCAGGATATCTTGCTATTTAGTGATAGCGTAACGAATAATATTTTATTTGGTATGCCGGGCAATACCCCTTTCGAAAAAGTGGAGAAAGCAGCAAAATTTGCCAGTGTTCATAACGATATTATGGGATTTGACCAGCAATATGAAACGATGATAGGGGAACGAGGGGTAACCCTTAGTGGCGGACAAAAACAGCGGATATCGATTGCCCGGGCTTTAATAAAAGAGCCTGAAATTATTGTTTTTGATGACTGCTTAAGTGCGGTCGATGCTAAAACAGAACTCACGATCACTAGGAATTTAGATACCTATTTAATAGGTAAAACGGCCATCATTATTACGCATCGTATTTTAACCGGGTTTAATTTCGATCAAATTATAGTATTGGCAAACGGGGCAATCGCCGAGCAAGGAACCCATACGGAGCTGATGGCAAAAAATGGCTATTATGCTGAATTATTCC
>JAIEQT010000284.1 GCA_019747455.1 Chitinophagaceae bacterium
TTCCCCGAACGCCAATATAGCTTACCGGAACATTCTTGATACTCAATTTTTTTCCGGCGATCTGCATTACTAATTTAGCCAGGCTATTCAAAGAAATCATTTCTTCAGAACCAATATTGATAGGCCCGGTAAAATCACTTCTCATAAGCCTATCCACTGCTTCCAGGCATTCATCAATATATAAGAAAGAACGGGTTTGTTTTCCATCACCCCATACCTCAATTTCTCCTCCCTCTTTGGCTTCGGCTACTTTTCTGCACATAGCAGCAGGTGCTTTCTCTTTACCGCCACACCAAGTACCTTCGGGGCCGAATACATTATGAAAGCGAGCGATCCGCACATTCATGCCGTAGTTTCTTGCGAAAGCGAGGAATAATCTTTCACTGAATAATTTCTCCCATCCATACTCACTATCGGGTAATGCCGGATAGGCGGACTCTTCTGAGCATTTTGGGTTATTAGGATCTTCCTGATTATAAGCCGGATAAATACAGGCGGAAGAAGAATAAAATATTTTCTTAACCCCCACTTTATTGGCCTGGTTTACGATATTCAAATTGATACTGGCAGAATTATGCATGAGATTCGCGTCGTTCTCACCGGTGAACAAATACCCTGCCCCACCCATATCTGCTGCTAACTGATAGATCTCATCAAAATTTGTATCAACAACCTCATTTACTAATTGCTGATTGGTAAGATCACCTATAATAAATTCATCCGCAGGCGAAGCACTAAATTCATTGCTTTTTAAGTCAACCCCCCTTACCC
Source organism: Chitinophagaceae bacterium (assembly GCA_019747455.1). GTDB lineage: Bacteria > Bacteroidota > Bacteroidia > Chitinophagales > Chitinophagaceae > Sediminibacterium. Next base: position 772 of record JAIEQT010000284.1, read on the forward strand.
AATGCCCCTCGCGTTTTAGTTTTTTAACTAAATGACCTCCAATAAATCCCCCGGCACCACAAACCAGTATTTTCCTCATATTAGTATTTTTTGAGTATGTAAAAGTCAATAAATTCTTTGATATTCAGCCAAATAAATAAGGGAACAATTTTCAGATACCTTTTATATAGTCTGCGCGGCTCCATAATGAGCCTGAAAAGCCATTCTAATGCTATTTGCTGCATCCATTTTGGCGCTTGATTCACGGTTCCGGTATGGAAGTCGAAGGCGGCTCCAACGGTTATTATATAGTCTGTTTTACAATATTGTGTTAGTTTCCAGGCAAATTTCTCTTGTTTTGGGGTGCTTAACCCAATCCAAACGATATGGGTACCGGCCTGTTGAATCATGGTGCCAATCTCTTGCCATTCCCCCTCTGTTATTTCCCTAAAAGGGGGGCAAAATGTACCCACTACATTATGATTTCCCCAACTATGTACAACTTCTTTTAACGCATCGGCTACGCCTTCTTTACCCCCACAGAAGAAATGGTTGATAGGCTTATTGGCAGATTCTTTAATAAGGACTTTGAAAAAATCGGGGCCATAACAACGTTGTATTTTTTTAGCACCCTTGAGGCGAGCTACCCATACTGTGGGCATACCATCGGGGAGGTTGCAATAGAAAGCTTGTAATATTTCTTTGAATGCAGGATCCTGATTGGCTTCAATGATACCGTGTGCACCGGTAGCACTGATACATCGGTTTTGATTGGTAATACTACCGGCAGTATATGGTTGTACTATTTCTGCTACAGCAGATTCAATGGTTCCATCATATATCGGCAAACCCAATACTTTAACCATGCGCCACTGCTAATTTTTTTTGTAGATACCAATAACTAAACCAAAAACTGGTAAGCAGCAGGGAAATCAAACTAGCATACACTGCCCCGATAATGCCGTAGCGGGGAATTAATAGATAGGCTAACCCTAACCCAAGCAAACCTTGTATCAGTGATACTATAGTAGGGTATCGGTTAAATTTCAATGCCGTTAAAAAAACTACCGGCACATGCTCCATAATAAGCAGTAGTATTAAAAAAGTATAGGCCATATACACCCGGTACACGGCATCTCCCGTTAAACCAGACCATTGTATAAAAAGCCATTTACCAACTGATAATAAAAAAAACGCAGCCAGTACACACAATATAAACATCCGAATGGTGATAGCTCTCAGCCTATGTTTGAGCCCTACCCAATCATTGTTTTTTTGTAGTATGCTAATCGATGGAAATAATATCAAAGTAAAATTACCCAAGCCTATTCTCACCACTTCATAAAAACGCGTGATCATAATATAACTCGTTAGCGCCGTTACACTCAGCAAGGTACTCATCAAAAAAGTTTGCGCATTGTACACCATCACGCCTGCTAATGCTGACAGAAAATACCAAAATGAATAATGTAAGTGTTGAAGTAACTGCTGTATATGCCAATATTTCCAATGCAGGGAAAAACCATTTTCTTTTCGTGCATAAAGAGCCAGCACTATAATATATAAGGCATTCACCAACACCAATGCCACTAACACGCCATTGAGCTTATAAAAAAGAGCACCCAAATACACGAGCAGGGCTTCTACAATCGTTTTTATGATTCTAATAAGTTTACCGAGAAAAATTTTATTCACTGATTGTATAATCACATCGAATAATATCGCCATTAAATTCAACACCAAAATGGTTGATAAAAGAAAAGCATACCTGGCGGGATATTCAATAAACGCTAAATATCCTTTGCTAAAAACAATGTATAAAATCAGCATCAACAAAGGCCAAATGAGTATATAAAAAAATATACCTCCCGAAACCAATTGCGATGATTTCTCTTGCTCATGAATCAGTCTTCTTAACAACCCGGTATTATATCCCAGATCGGCAATCAAACAAAAAGACAATACATTTACCACCAATAGTCCATATAAACCAAAGTCATTATTACCCAGGGTGTTGAGTAAAAAAGGCGTAATCAATAAAAGCGAAAGAGCGGTTATGCCTTGTGAAGCAAAACTCGTGATAAGGTTAATCCAATACCGCGAATTGGCTTTTACATATTTATTCCAAAAAAGCTTCCAGCTTTCTTTCATCTTATGAAGGTATTTCTGCTTTTTTGAGTAAAAGTACTCCTGTGAATAACCAAAAAGGCATGGCCATTACCGGGCCTTCCAAACTTACATCAAAACTAGCATTGATAAAGAACGCCAATAATATCAAGGTATATACGAGTATATCGGGGTTTTGTTTGATTGTAAAAAGGGGTTTCCAAAGCAGCACCAAATATACCAGCCAAAGTATAAAAAAAGGAACCCCATAGCGCGCAAGTAACGTCATATTGTAATTGTGGGGCGATCTTAATGTATCATCATCCACTCTTATCTCATCACTGGTGGCTAAATTAATACCCAGCCCTTTCCCCTGAAAAAAATAAGGCCCGGTAAAAGTATAGTCGATAATAGTTGCCCACCACGATAGGCGCCAAACCACATTATCATTTAATGTTTTGCCTACTTTTCTGGAATCCTGGTTTACAATACTGGTTACATTTTCTGTTAGCTGTTCTACTCCAATTTTTCTACCCTGTACTTTATCTTCTAGCTTAGTAGAAAGGTATAAGGGTAATGCAATAAGTAATGCTACGGGAACAAATTTTAAATAGCTGATGTATTTTTTTTCCTGGGGTGTTTTTCTGATTAGCACAAAATAAATACCTAACGGAATAATAAACGACAACATTCCACCTCGGCTATAGGTGGCCGATACCAGTGCTAAATAGCCAATAAGTAAGTAATTTAGTTGCAGCAATCGGGGCGAAACAGCTATTTTATTATTCAACATCAACACCAAACAAACAAATAAATGCACGGCTATATCCCCATTCTTATACGCTAGAAATGGATGATTACCAACCAATATAAAATTATTGAGTGCCGGAAAAAAAGCCCTTAACAAAAAAGAGATTGATACTATAGCCGGAAAAAAAGCATATACCCGGGCTATCTTTTTTTCCAATATATCCCGTTCTGCCACAAACAAAAAAATTATAAACACATACCAGGCATAATTCATCACAAAACTATCCCGGATAGTATCTTTTATCCCGTATCGGCCAATACCCACTGCTGTTTGAACGGCTGTAACCATTAAAAAAAATACGATAAAAGCCGTCTCTTTTCGCCAAATAAACACATACTGCTTGATATGCTTGAGCATTAATAAAATGCCTATTACGAGTGTACCTTCTGTTAAATAGGTATAAGCAATGCCTTTATTAAAATAGCAATACAACGCATATACAGTTACCAGTAAGTGGAGGTAGATTTTTTTCCATATTGCCATTGGCGCGCTCATATTATCCTAAAAAAGCAATGATACTGTTTCTGATATTGAGTAGTTGCATTTTTATTTTTTGTTTGGCGGGGGTATGTGGTCGTTCCCCAATAAAACTACCATAGCTTTTCTCCGAAATCATTTCAGGTTTTACAGCACCCATTTTCAAAAAACCCGGTGTCACATAATATTTAAATTCATCAGCAGGGTAGGCAATACGGGCAGATGTTTTGAGCAAATGCGCTGCTGCTTTTTTATTCAACGCATAACCATACCCGCCCGAAATTGTTTTTATAAATGGCGCCCCGTAATAGTATCCTTTCTCTAATTTTTTTTGGGTACTTCTGAAAATACGCACATTCCCCAGCCAGGCGCCGAAAAAGAACATATCATATTGGGTAGTGAGCGTGTCAAAATATTGATGTAATAATTCGGGTTCATTGATCCAGCTATCGCTTTCAAGAATTAAAAAAGTTTCCGTATCACTAGTAGCCGTATCACAAATCGCTCTCCAAATTTTTCGGCTCGTTAACAGCACGCCAAGTTCCCCATCGTTTAGGGCATGACCGGTGCGTTGTTTAGCGCGTTGCCGTAGTTTTTCTTTAAACGGAATTTTTTGTAGTGCAGGATATATGGCTTCTATTTTTGTTAGCTGTGGAAATTGTTGCAATAAAAAAGCTACGCGTTTGGCGCGATCTGTTTCATGCGCAGCGGTAATAATAAAGCCCTTCATATTTCCCCATGCTGTTTTCATTATGCCTGCCAAATAATATTTAATTTTTCCAGGATATTCCCTTTCTCTTTTTGGGTAATGGTGCGTAAGCACATGTGGAGTATATCCAGTGGTTTCATATAGGCTGCAAAAAAATCTCCTTTTGTTTTGTGGTAGAATAGTTGTCGGCTTTTTTCATAGTGGTAATACCGGAATCTATTGAATACCGTTTTATCAGGGTCGCTTGCACTTTCGCTGTGTATGATTTGTACAGCGGGCAAAAGTCGTACGGAATAACCTGCTTTACGCATGCGATAGGCCCATTCTGTTTCTTCGAAGAAAAGAAAAAAAGCTTCATCAAAAAATCCTTCTATGTCAATAATTGCCTTTCTTATAAACATAGCTGCTCCTGAAATATAATCTACTTCTTTAATGGCATCACCTTCATTAGCAGCGCCCATGCTCATATGTTTTTTAAAATAGGTAGGATAGAAAATTCGTAAACCCAGCGCAGAGATGGCATGTAATATACTTGGGAAATTACCATAAGCCTGTGTGGGTTTTCCGGCGTCATCGCGTAAATCGGCACCACAAGCCACTACCCTATCATTATCCGGCTGTTCCATGTACGAAAAAAAATAACCCGCCGCATTACTGCACAAACGGGTATCGGGGTTCAATAAAAAAAGGTATTTCCCTGTTGCTTTTGTAACACCGCGGTTATTGGCCGCGCCAAAACCACTGTTATGATTTAAGGGTAAGTATATAAGTGTACTATCCTGTAAGTTGTTGATCACGGCATCAATGGCCCTATCGGGCGAGGCATTATCTACAATAATAATCTCATAGCGAAGAGATACCGTATGGGCGCGAATCGATTGCACGCATTGCTTCACCCAGCTTGCCGTATTGTAGTTTACTATGATAAAGGAAACATCCATACCCGGCATGAATACTAAGCGGGCGATTTATAGGTAAAGAATGCCTGTAAAAGCGTAAGCAATATCACCACTGCCCATACACCCACCAACAAAATGAACCAGGAGGTTCGATTGTCTTCAAGTGGATATTTAGGCATGTCTAATAAGTTGATGATAGGCGTTTGTGAAGCCAGCGACATTCTACTGGCTTCGAGGTTTTTAGTTACCTCTGTATACAATGCATAGGTTAATGTTTTTTCTCTTTGCGTAAGTTCGCTTGGCACCGATGCAGACTTAAAAGCCACATTCGCATCCAATATTTGCTGGGTAGCCGTTTGGTAACTTTTAGCATTGAGAATAGCCAATAAAGAATCGGCTCTTTTCTCTAAGCGTTGCAAATTTTGACTGGCTACCGATGTTTTAATAGCTACATAATAAGAAATAGTGGCATGTACTACGCGCTCCGAAAAAAGTTTTGAAAATATTTCATTTCGCGCGGTAGTACTTACTTTAATGATGGTTCCTTTTTTATTTAGGCGGTCGACCAACAAATTTTTCTTGGTCACCAGTTTATATACCTGAAACAACAAACTATCTTTTAAGCGTTCACCGGGTTGATAAAGGCTGAAATTAACGGCATCAATACCTGCCACCCTACTCCATTTTTTTTCTTTGAGTTTTTCCGATTCAATATAAAGATCTACCAGTCGTTTGCCTTGTTGTACATTAGGTTCGAGGGTGCCG
>JAIEQT010000577.1 GCA_019747455.1 Chitinophagaceae bacterium
ATAACATCAATACGTAAATCACCCAACTCACCCTTGGCCTCGCCAATATACGATAAAGTTTTAAGCTTTTGGGTAGCATCGGTTGCATTACTCACTAGCTCGCGAAGAAAAATCTCGTGATCACTGTAGAGGAATTTCTTGATAATCGGGAAAATATTCTCCGTTTGAACTCTTATTTGTCCTTTTTGCATACAATCAGTTTTCCTCCTCTACACAAAGAAAGTACCATTTAAAGTAGATGTGACAGGTTGACTGCAAAGAAGCAATAATGCAGCCGATTTCCTTAAAAAATGACAGAAAAATTACTGTAAAGGGGGGATATAGAAATTAACGGCATGATATCCGGCGCCCCCAAAATGAACCTCCTGTGGTGCCGAAAATTCACTAATCGTACGCCAGTTTTTATCGATATTACCGTAACCCTGCTGTTGAAGCATTTGGATGATCTGTGCTTTTAAACCCTCCATTTCTGTTGTTACAGCCCCGAAACGAATGAATCTGATATCTGTATTTTTAGCAGGATACTGTCGCATAAATTCATCCAGTTCCATTTTAGTAAATGTGCGAATTGACGAATAAGGATTTTTTGACACACCGGGTAGGGGAGTTGTTTTTTCGTCTGTATTTTCTTTATAGCTAGCTACTCGTTGCTTTTGCCTTGGTGCTTTTTTATTTGCTACGCTTGGTTCAACCTCTGCCTCTTGAACGTTATCATTATTATCTGCTATGGAAGTGGCAATCAACTTTTTGATATTGTTCTTTTTGCTCATTTTCCTAAAAGCAGCACTATCTATTTTTGGCAGAACAGTTACAACCGGTTGTGGTTTTATTTCAATAGGTGTATATGCAGGAGTGCTGCTGGTTTCTGCCTGTAGTTGCTTTTGCTGAGAATAGCCCACTTCTTTTTTCCCATTCAACCATAATGATATCGGTTCAAGAAAGTTGAAGAAGGAACCTAATATGGCAATAGCAATCAATAGCGCAAGAATGGCTCCAAAAGCCCATTTCATACCATTTATAAAACTATTATTTTCTGATAATCCCGATGCCATATAGTGAATTTGTATGGCAAATTAATAAATACCTAGGCTTTTTGTTTGTAGTAAATGTTCTTAATTCCCTACGATTTTTATCTCATCGAGTTGAAAACGAGTCGTTTTTTTAAGTAACAGATCGGCGATATCGGCCCCTTCATACTTAAAAGCGATATATACTTTGCCACTGTATCCTTGTAAAGAAATGGGTCCGGAGGGCGTCCACTTGGTAGCCAGTCCATTCACCGATCCCTTTGCTATCGTGGCTTTGAGGGGTGTCCACTTTGCCTTCGACGGACTATTACCACCATCATAATTGCTAGATATATAGGCTTGGAGGTTAGCCCCATTATCAAATGCATCTTTTGTTATAAAACTTAGCTGTTCATTTGTACTATTATTCAAATTGATGGGGGGCAATATCAACCAAGAATTCACTACTGGTTGGTACGTAGCAAATGCAGTTATTTCTGCATATCTGTTTGGTGCATTCCATTTGCCTTCAAATATAGCGGAGCCATTTTCGGCAATATTTTTCCAACCGCTGATTTGTAACCCTGTATTCACCGGAATGGTTTCAAAGTCTTCATAAAAAATCAATCGCACACCCGAACATCTTAGTCCTTTCATTTGCACATCACCGGTGTCTCTTATTTGGATTTGTTTCTGCGTATCGAAAACAGTGTAAATGCCTTTAATACTTCCATTTCCCCTGGGCGTTTTTATAGCGGCAAAATCGGCGAAGCCACTGGTTCGTAAATACACCGTTCCAATACCACATAACCGAATGGTATGACTAACTGTTGCTTTATTTATGGCATCCGCAAAGGGTTTAGCCGTATCTGCTGCGGCCAGCTCTACGGAGTCTATTTGGATAAGCCTGCTTTGCAAAGAATCTTTTAATTGATCAAAATTTACATGTATAGGTGTTGGGGCAGGTTCTATACTCCCCTTGAGAATATATCGGGAAAATAATGGAACCGGTATGGGCAGTAAATCTGTATACTGGGGATTCGAAGTATCTATACCGGCACCAAGTTGTAACATACCACCATACTCGCTTAACCACAAACCATTCAACCGAATAAAAACACGTTGATTCAACGGGTAATCGTTGGCAATACTAAACCCATCTAGTTTTATAGTTATGCCCCCGGTACTATCTTGTATAACAATAGATTTATAAAAATTATTGCTAGCATCATTGGCAATCACAATGCCGGTAATGATATCATCGCCTGCCCATTTACCGAATGCACCGGGGATATGTGCATTACGCATCTCTTTGATACTGATAGTGGCTTTAGCATCTGTTCCATTAAAAGGAGGTGGTGGCTCAAAATTTTTAGAACAACCACCGAGTATTAAAACCAAAAAAATCCAATAGTTTTTCATGATCATAAATTAAATCGGGTGGTAAGTGAATAATTGATACCGGGTGCCATAAAATATTTTGTTGGAAATTTATTGTCACCAACATGATTAACTCCTAATCGCATTTGCTCATAGCCGCCGTTATAAAATAAATTATTAAAACAATTATTGACACTTAAAAACAGTAATACAGGGGCTTGTTTCTTTTTCTTAATCAGATACAAACTAGTACCGATAAACAGATCTGTATATACAATATCGGGCAGTTTCTCCTGCGGAAAAATCCAATTAGTTTTTGTTTGTGCTTGAAGCTGACCTGCTGCATATGTTCTTCTAAGCGGATTAAAATCGAGCCAATAATCTCCCAAATAATTCACTGCTAAATTTGCCCACCACTTCCCCGGCTTATAAGTAAGACCCATCGAAAAAGCCCGCTGCGGGGTTCCCGGTACTTTAAAGTTTTTTATAAATACAGTACCCTTATCCCCCGCTGCTGTTTCATTATCAATATAAGTTGCATATTGCTGCGTGGTTTTAAATCTATAATTTCCTACTAATGCTACTAGTTCTATTGTGAGAGATGGATTAATCGTATGTATGAGAGAAGCCTCTATACCCATATGCATTTGATGAAGATTGCTCAACGCATAACTCACTAAGCTTTGGTATTCGTCGTGATAAAAAGAGAGTAAATCAATACCGTCATACTTGTGAAACATATAGGCATTCATACGCAATCTGAGCTTTGAGCTATTATGAATCCATCCTGCCTCCAGCTGAAAAATTTTTTCATTATTAAGCGCCGGATGCAATAGTGAATTTACCCTCGGAGAAACGAAAGCATGTTGTACTAATGGAGCCCTACTCAAAAAAAGCAAATTCCATAAAAAGTATTGCTTACCACTTCGCTTATATGTAAAACCGAACTTGATTCCCCCATTCAAAAACGAAATAGGTGGTGATGTTCCAAAAGAATTTCCGGGAAATAATCCGTTACGCATATTACCAATGCGCCGGTATTCGGTAAAATTCACCGTACCACCTACATGAATATCCAGTTTTTGTTTTCTGGTTATCCAACTAGCCGTTCCAACTATCTCTTGTAAGTAGAGTTGATAATCATATCCAAAAATATCACCCGTATAAAGTATCCGATCCGGATCATTCAAATCGTTTTGTATAGCCTTATTATCGGGTATATTATTGGTTGCAAACTGATTCCAATTCACATAATAATCGGCCCCTAATAGATCATGCACCCTTTTATTGAGTTGAACAAATTCTCTTGACATATCAATACCTATCTTCCAGCTATCTGTAGCCGTTATTTGCTGTTGTAATTGCGTACTGATAAAGCATTGTTTTGTATATCGGTTTCTCGATTCAAGAATATACTTTGCTCTATTACCAGTAACACCTCGCAAAGTGAATGGATTATGACTATTCATTTGGTACATTCTTTCCCAATCAATTTGAAGTATTTGCGGGTTGGAAACAATGAGTTGTTGTACTTGCTGCTGAAGTAGCGAATCGGTTTGATAAGATGGCAAATAGCGATAATAATCTGCTCGCGGATCTGCTGCCCGATACCAATCGAAGCCGGTTGTATATTGTAGCCCTTGCGAATACATGATAGCCGATTGAATATGGATATCTTCTGTTGGAGAAAATTGAGCCGACAAGATAACCTTAGGCTGATGTACAAAATAAATACCCACATTTCTTTTCATGCCTTGTTGCCAGCCCCAGTAAGGATTTGTTTTTCTTCCGCCTAATAAACGATATTCCTGCGTAATAGCAGGCGTAGTATTTCTATGTACTACTGAGCCAACCATTGTTATATTCATATCGATCGCTTTCCATTTTTTTTGAAGCGATAAGAGATAACTAATACTATTAAAAAAACCGGCATCTAGTATTTGCTCGCCCCCTTTTCGTCCGGAAATATGAACGGCACTAGCCCATTGTTTTTTATTGAACCCTTTTGCCAAAACAAAAGAGAATCGATTGCCATACGCTCTGTTACCGGTAACTAAAGAGATTGATCTTTGTGGACGGATAGATGTGGCTTCTGTATGTACATGATTATTGATACCAATATTCTCAAACCCTTCCTCTCCTACCCCAGCTACTATATGTTGATTTGATGTAGATTCATTCAACCCTCCCCAATCGTTCCAAGGAATTTGTTGATCAAATAATCGATTCATTTTAATACCATTCATACGAAAGGAGAAAGAGCGAGTATCTAACCCTCGATAACGATACCTGCCGGCTCCGAATCTAAAACCGATAGCACTGTGTAATAACTCTTTCGAAGCGTGTAATGGAGAGGGCACAAAACCCGAAGCCGCTTGAAATTCGCCATCGTCTGCGAATACAATATGTATATCATCAGGTTCAGCTACCATTGATTTTAATAGCGAATCCTTTTTTTGGGCATCCGTCATTAGAAGAAGCAAACACCCTACTGTAGATAAAAGAATATGCATCTGCTATGCATTGCAGCGTTACAAACAGCACAAATGTATTCCCTGGCTTATCCCAAAAAACAGGTTGCGGATAATTCATGTAAAATACCGTGAAATTACTTATAGCATTTCGGTTTATACTTAAACGCCATCTGTTACATCAATTTAATTTCACATCATGAAAATATTACTACTGGCAACACTGATAGTTTTACCGGTTGTTTTAAACAGTCAAACCGTTATTGCTTTTTATAATCTTGAAAATTTTTATGATACCGTTGATAATCCAATTACGATCGATGAAGAGTTTACACCCGGTGGTTCTAAAAAATATGGTAAAGCCATTTATACCGATAAAATTTTTCATTTGGCAACCGTACTCAGCAGTATTGGATTGCGCTACGATGCAAATGGACCTGCACTGATCGGTGTAGCAGAAATTGAAAATGATACCGTATTACAAGACCTCAGCCATCATTTTTTATTAAGAGAAAGAAAGTATCAGTTTATACATTTTGATTCTCGCGATGCCAGGAGTGTAGACGTTGCTTTATTCTACAAACCGCATACATTCACACCCCTTTTTAGCGCTAAGTTAGCCGTAGCATTACCCGGTGGTGCTAAAGAAGCCGCTTTTACCCGAGATATTTTATATGTAAAAGGATTATTGGCAAAAGATAGTTTGCATGTTTTTGTAAACCATTGGCCAAGCCGGCGAGGTGGAGAAGAAAGGAGTGCCCCTGCCAGGGAAGCAGCCGCAGCGGTTTGCCGAAAAGCCATTGATAGTATTCAATTGCTTTCACCGGATGCCAGTATCATCGTAATGGGTGATTTGAATGATAACCCCTCTGATAAAAGTATTAAGAAGATATTGAGAAGCACAGGTATAAGGGATAAGGTTGAAAGCGATATGCTCTTTAATCCCTGGGTAGATTTTTTAAAAATGGGCATAGGTACTTTAGCACATAATGATACCTGGGGCTTATTTGATCAGATACTAGTATCTCAGTCTATGATTGATACATTAACGCAGGGCTGGAAATTCGACCGGGCATTTATTTTTTACAGACCTTATTTAACGGAAACCACCGGGAAATACTGGGGCTATCCTAAGCGTACCTGGGAAGGAAATACCTATAACGGGGGTTTTAGCGACCATTTTCCCACTTATATTGTGCTAAATAAATAAAAATCCCTACTTTTGCACCCCCAAATCTGTCTTGGCAGATTTCTCCTGCCCTGCGGGAGACCCATTGGGAAAAAACCATTATAAACCTAAACATTCAAGTAATGAACAATTACGAATTGATGGTAATCTTCACCCCTGTATTGTCTGAAGAAGACTTTAAAGGTGCCCAAAAAAAGTATGAAGATTTCATCGCTGAAAATGGCGGTTCAACCGTACACAGCAATCCTTGGGGCTTAAAATCGCTGGCTTACCCCATCCAGAAAAAAACTACCGGTATTTACTGGGTATTAGAATTTGCCGGTGCTGCTGAAATCATCGAGAAATTGAAAATTCAATTATTACGTGATGAGCAGGTTATGCGTCACATGGTTACACGTCTCGATAAATACGCCGTCGAGTATAACCACACCAAAAGAAATGGCGGATTTGCGGTAACTCAAAAAGCGGAGGC
>JAIEQT010000444.1 GCA_019747455.1 Chitinophagaceae bacterium
CCGGCGCCATCTACCAGCAAAGCCATACCGGGCATAAGTTCCAGCACTTCGTTCTCGCCCACATTAAAAGTAGTACGTATGGCGGCTCGCTCGCTCGCCGCAACAATTACTTCATCATTAATATAATAGTAGGCAGGTCTGATACCATGTGCATCGCGCATTACAAAGCTATAACCATTGCCCAACAAACCACCAATGGTATATCCACCATCAAATAAAGGCGTTGCTTTTTTCAGTACAGCCGAAACATTGGCGGCATTCGGATTCAATTCATCTTCCTTCGTTAAAAAATGATGCAACACTTCCATCATAGCAGCAAGATCACTTTGCTTCTGAAAATCACCCGGACTCATATTGATCAAATCGAATAACTCATCTGTATTTACCAAATTGAAGTTACCTGCTAATGCGAGATTCTTTCCGGGCATCAGATCACGCTTAATAAAAGGGTGACAAAATTCTACATTATTCTTTCCCTGTGTTCCGTAACGCAAATGCCCTAATAATAATTCACCTAAAAAAGGAAGGTGCCCTTTCATTAAGCCCGGATGCTGTTTTATATCAGGCTGGTATTTTTCAAGCTCCTGAATTTCTTGCCCTATTTTAAAAAATAAATCAGCAATGGGCTGTGGCGCATTGCTACGCATGCGATGTAGAAAAGGATTACCGGGTTCAGTATTCAATTTAACAGTAGCAATACCCGCCCCGTCTTGTCCGCGGTTATGTTGCTTCTCCATGAGGAGATATAGTTTATTGAGTCCATAGGTTACGGTACCATGCTGCTGTAAGTAATAAGAGAATGGTTTGCGGAGGCGAATGTAGGCTAATCCGCATTCGTGTTTTATTTCGTCGCTCATGGAAGGTTGTTAAAAAGAAGGGGCGAAGTTACAACTCCGCCCCTGTATTCTATATTAATTATATACCGTTTGTTTTTCGGGTTGCAAGGTTTCCGCTAACCATAAAAATTCTTTCACAAAAACGTCTACAGACTTTTGAAAAGAGGCCTCTAGCAAATTGCCTTCCGCATCAAATTTCTTATCTACGAACGGAGTAACCAACATATGTGGCGATGCTACGCCAAATAATGCAGGAACTAATAGTAGAAGCTGTTGAGTAGCGCGCATGCCACCCATGGCTCCTACAGAGCCCGTTACGATACCAAAGGCTTTGTGTGCTTGTTTTGGAAAATGATCAAGCAAATTTTGTAATGCCGGAGAGTAACTACCATTATATTCGGGCGTAACCAAAATAAAGGCATCTGCTGCTAACATTCTGCTGGTAAGTGGTTTGAAAGCATCCGGTGTATTTTCAACGCTTGAAAAAACATCATTCAGTAAGGGCAGGTTCCAGTCTCTTACATCAATGATATTAATTTCATGATCAGTATGCTGTTGGAAGTGCCGCTGTAAAAACAGCGCTAACCTGTTGGTAACACTGTTTTTACGCGGACTGCCCGATATAATTTCTATTTTCATGTTATTGTAACAATTATTGCGCTCATCGGTTCGCAAAGTTAGCTAATTAGGCTTGCTTTACCATTTGTACTGCTAAGTGTAGTTTCACTTCTTCACTTACAACTACGCCACCGGCTTCGGTTACGGCGCTCCAGGTCAAACCGAAATCACTACGATTGATCTTACCACTAATTTCAAAACCTGCTTTGTTTTGTCCGTAGAAATCTGTCATATTACCTCCGTATTCAACGGATAGTTCTACTGGTTTAGTGATGCCTTTAATCGTAAGATTACCTTGTAAACTGTAGGTATCTGCCGATTTTTTAGTGAAAGAAGTAGAGGTGAATTGCAATTTCGGGAATTCTTCTGCAGCGAAGAAATCAGCGCCTTTTAAGTGTCCATCTCTTTGTTCATTATTAGTTGAAATACTGTTTACATCAGCTTCAAAGTTGATGATTGCGTCGCTGAAATCATCTTCATTAGATTCCATGGTAGCATCAAATTGTTGAAAGCTGCCGGTAACATTCGTGATCATTAAGTGCTTCACTTTAAAAGTGATTTCACTGTGCATTGGGTCGATTTTGTAAGTTGCCATTGATTTAAATTTTGAATTATGAATTAATTGTTAGTCAGTAGTCAATTGTCAGTGGTCATTAGTAGATATTCTCTTCCTATTGGCTATTGACCAATGACTATTGACTATTCTTCAATAAGTACCCCCATTTTACCCATTTGATAATCTCGGAAAGCTTCCATGATTTCTGTTTGGGTGTTCATTACAAAAGGACCATGAGAAGCGATTGGTTCGTTGAGAGGCTCACCTGATCCTACGAGTAATACAGCATCTTCTTCTGTAGTAAAAGAAAATCCTTGTCCATCATTATTAAATACAGCCATATGATAAGCCTCTACTGGTGTAGTTTGATTGAGGTTGATTTTACCTTTCAATACGTATACAAAAGCATTATGCGTTACCGGTATAGGTAGAAAATAATGTGCGGATTTTCTAGTATTTATGCTAAAACTGTTCACTTGCGAGAAAGTGGGGATAGGGCCTTTGGTACCATGCAATTCGCCGGTAATTACGGCAATACCCGTCAGACCGTCTTCGGAAGAAATTTGCGGTGTATTTTCTCTATTTAGTGGAAAATACTCAGGTTGTTTCATTTTAAAAGCAGCCGGTGTATTTACCCATAACTGTATTATTTCTTGTTTACTACCATGTGCGTGGATATCATGCGGAGGGCGTTCGCTATGAATAATGCCCATACCTGCATTCATCCATTGGGTGCCACCTGCATAAACGATATTATCGTTTCCTCTACTGTCTCTATGATGCACCCCCCCTTCAAAAATGAAAGTAACCGGCGAAAAGCCTCTGTGTGGGTGTGCGCCCACGCCCGCTCTCGAAAGATCAGTATGCTCAGTAATTTTTATGTTAGCATGGTGTAATAATAGAAAAGGGTCGAGATTTTCCAACCCCTGTGCGGGTAATGACTGGCGCACCGGGAAGCCGCCCATATCAAATTGTTGAGCGTATGTGATCTGTTGTATTGTTCTATTTGTACTCATAAAATATTTTTATATGTATATACATGCATTAAGTTAAAAAAATAGTTATTCCCCGGCTCTTAATTTTTCCAACAACCCATTCAGCGATTTGGCTTCCCGATCGTCCATGATCACCTCAGTTTCCAAAAGCGCATTTACCTTACTCGTAGTGGCATCTAGCACAGCAATACCGCTTTGGGTAAGCGTTATCACTGTTTCCCGCTTATCGAATTCAGAGTCGTTTCTCTTCACTAGTTTTTTTAATTCCAGCCGGTCTATAATACGCGGAACATTTGAATTCTTCTCAATCATGCGGCAGCCGATATCTTTTACACACATTTGTTCCGGGTGTTTCCCTTTCAAAATGCGAAGTACATTGTACTGCTCATGTGTTAAGCCAAACTCCTTCAATTCCTTACTCATCAAGGTTTTCAACCACCAGGCCGTATACAATACATTCAATGTTGCTTTGTGCACTTCGTTCTTAAATTTTGTACTTTGTATGGCTTGCTCCAGTTTCACAATGCAAATATATGTATATACATGTATTTGTTCCAAATAAATTTCCAAATATCAATATTCAACCTGAACTGAAACAACGATTTTTTGATCTGAACCTAGTTATCCAGATAATTAATGGAAGATTGAAGATTCCTAATTAATTCGGGCTTTACTGGCATTTTCAGCCGCCTTTCGCCAGTCCTCTAAACTTGGACAAGCAGCGAATTCTTTATCTATAAGGATGTAATATCCGGGGATATGCTCTTTAAACCACTTTTCGAGCACTGCATTTTTTTTATCTTCTAACGCTCTTTGTGCAATCCGATTATAATCGTCTTTTAAATTTTCGCGATGCGGTTCTTTCTTTGTTTTGTAATATACAATGCGTACTCCTTTTTTGCCGGTACGCTCATCTGAATACGGTATAGCTTCTGATAAATCTCCCGGTTTCAACTTGCCCATAACCGAGATCAAATCTTTATCCAACATATCCAATGTAATAAAAGTAGAGTTATCACGGTTTACAAAGGCCCCTGCACTAAACTTGCTTCCTTCATCATCACTATATTTCGTAACTGCTTCGGCAAAACTAATTTTGCCAGACTTAATATCCCTGCGTATGGTATCTAGCTTGTCTTTGGCCTCTTTTAATTCGTCATCTGTTATAGGCGGTATGCGTAAAATATGCCGTACGATCGCTTCATCTCCAGATCGGCTAATCATCATAATAATATGTAAACCAAATTTAGATTTTACGACAGGTGATATTTGTCCTTCTTTTAGTCTAAAAGAAGCAGCCAAGAAAGCAGGATCCCAGTTTTTTTCATTCCGGTTAAGGGTGTACTGACCACCATTTTCTTTAACACCGGGATCTTCTGAATAATTCTTTGCAAGTTGCTCAAACTTTTTCGGGCCTAGTGTTTCTGCTTGTTTCTTGTAGTCATATAATTGTTTTGCTACATACTCTTCTACATCCTTATTGGCTTTAGGGAAAATTACAATTTGGCTAACCTCAATTTCACTTTCATAAAAGGGCAAACTATCCGTTGGTGTTTTACTATAATACGCTTTTACTTCAGTGGGTGTGATTTTAACGCTTTCTTCAATTTTACGCTTCATCTGATCAGCCAAACTCTGCTCCCTGAAAGCTTCCCGAAAATCATCTTTCAATTGGTAAACAGTTTTACCGGCTACCTCTTCTAAAATATCCTTAGATCCATATTGTTGTATGAACTGTCGGATGCGATTATCCAAATCATTTTCAATTTGGTCTTCATTAACAGTAAGAGAATCTTTTTGTGCTTGTAGCAATAAAGCTTTACGAATTAATTGACCTTCCATTACCTGGCATTCTGTAGGAAGCACCACATTGTCTTGCCCCTGTGTTTGCCTTTTCATATCGGCAATAGCATTCAAAATTTCTGAGCGTAGAATAATCTTATCTCCTACCTGCCCAACTATTTTATCGGCAATAATTTTTTTACTCTGAGCTTCGGCTGTCGACAAAAAAGCGCCTGCTACTAAAAATCCTGTAATTACTAACTGTTTCATACCATTGATAATATATGAAAATAGGAAACGTGCCGTTAAGGAGAGGTTAAAGGTATATGGGGGTAAGATACCCTTACAACGTTCTCTTTACTTCTTCTTCCTCAAATGCTTCCACGATATCGCCTACTTTAATATCATTATAATTTTTAATAGTTAAGCCGCACTCCATATTAGAAGATACCTCTTTGGCATCGTCTTTATATCGCTTTAAGCTGCCCAATTCCGCGCTTTGTCCTTCTCCTTTCGGATACTCCACAATACCATCGCGGATGATCCGAATCTTGCTATTGCGCGAAATTTTTCCATCTAATACAAAACATCCGGCTACGGTAGCTTTATCAAATTTATACACTTCGCGTACTTCCACATTAGCCACAATCTTCTCTTGGAATTTCGGCTCCAACATACCCTCCATGGCGCTCTTAATTTCATCAATGGCGGTATAGATAATGGAGTAAAGTTTTATTTGAACGCCTTCTGTTTCTGCGAGCTTATTGGCTTGCATAGACGGACGAACATTAAAGCCGATAATAATAGCATCAGAAGCTGTTGCCAATAACACATCGCTTTCAGAGATTTGTCCAACCCCCTTATGAACAACGCGTACCGCAATTTCCTCCGTAGATAGTTTTTGCAATGAATCACTCAATGCTTCTACCGAACCATCCACATCTCCTTTAATGATGATGTTCAATTCTTTGAAATTACCTAATGCCAATCGGCGACCAATTTCATCGAGTGTAATATGTTTACGTGCCCGTAATCCTTGCTCACGCAATATTTGCGCGCGCTTAACCGCTACTTCTTTAGCCTCTGCTTCATCTTCATACACTTTAAATTTCTCTCCGGCTTGCGGCGCCCCATTCAATCCTAATATTACAACAGGTGTAGAAGGTGGTGCCTCATCTATGCGTACATTACGTTCATTAAACATAGCTTTTACGCGTCCGTAGAATTGTCCGGATACGATTAGATCACCCTGCTTCAAGGTTCCGTTTTGTACAAGTATAGTGGCAACATATCCTCTGCCCTTATCTAACGAAGCTTCAATGATAGTACCGCTGGCTTCTCTGTTAGGATTGGCTTTTAAGTCTAATATTTCTGCCTCTAATAATACTTTTTCTAATAATGTATCTACATGTAACCCTTGCTTCGCAGATAATTCTTGGTTTTGGAATTTGCCGCCCCAGGCTTCTACGAGAATATTCATTTGTGATAACTGCTCATATATTTTTTGCGGATTAGCGCCATCTTTATCAATCTTATTCACCGCAAAAATCATGGGAACACCTG
This sequence comes from Chitinophagaceae bacterium, assembly GCA_019747455.1. Lineage (GTDB taxonomy): Bacteria > Bacteroidota > Bacteroidia > Chitinophagales > Chitinophagaceae > Sediminibacterium. The sequence goes on from JAIEQT010000444.1 coordinate 6,351, forward strand.
CAGCTTGTGCGTGACTGATCGCTTCTTTAGTTTGGGGCATCACAGCATCATCGGCAGCCACTACAATAATAGCGATATCGGTAATTTTTGCACCACGCGCTCGCATAGCGGTGAATGCCTCGTGACCCGGTGTATCTAAGAAAGTGATAGCCTTACCGGAGGGAAGGGTA
>JAIEQT010000471.1 GCA_019747455.1 Chitinophagaceae bacterium
GTTGCATTGATAGATGCCTGTAATAAAAATTGACGAGGTAACTGCCAATCTGCTCCGGAAACCCAAATAGTACCGGGCACGCCGGTTACCGCATTGCCATCGTACCGGTTATTACCGGAACTATATGCTTGAAAGGTATAAGGCTGATAGGTAAAGGAGGAGAATATATTAATAGTATTTTTCAGTTTCCACTTTACAGTGGCTTCAATACCTTGCTGTAATACAGTTCCGGCATTAACGAAATATTCTGCCCCGGCTGCATCTGTTTTTCTTACAATAGCTTGTTGTAATAAAAATCGATAGGCATTGATATCGAACAAAACTTTATCCTCATATAGTGTTCCCTTTACACCTAATTCATAATTCCAACCTTGCTCGGCTTGTAAAAAAGGATAAAAATTACCATCGGATGGCCTCACCTCTGCCAGGGATGGAACAGAGAATCCTTTTGCAATCACGCCATATACATGTAAGTTGCGGGTAATAGCATAATTGGCTGAAAACCTTGGTACAAAGGGCGCTTCGATAGATCGGTTCTGAAAAGAAGGATTGATATCACTCAATCTTTTGTATTCATACACTTGCTTGTTTGTACTGAAGCCAAGATTAATCGTAAAGTTTTTTACCAGTGTTGTACTGATTTGTGAAAATAAAAAAGCCTGGGTACTATACACAATATCATTCGACATCATATTGCCTTTATTCCCGCCATTGTTCTGATAATTCTGTATACCGGATTCGTTGATCAAATATTCAAAACCGGTGATCCATTGCAACCCATTTTTCTGCGCAAATGGTGTAATGATAATTTGCGCCCCTCCATTGATATTTTTTTCATTTCGTACTTCATAATTCGTGATAAAAGGATTGGCAAATTTTGTAGTACTCAATTGTAAAAAACTTTTTAGCTGTACTTTTTCATTATACACATGCTGCATGTGTAAAGCACCCATAATGGTTTGGTTGGTAACACCTGCTTTTTGTTGTATGGCACCGGGAATAGCACCCGCCGGAGGCCTTGCTGCTGTTGGGTTATCAAGCATTTGCGCAGCCGTTAACCCGCCGGGTGTTTGGTATTGTAAATAGGTGTACCATAACAAACTATTCCAGGTAGTATGCTTATGCCGCCAACTCGTTTGCCAGTTAACACCTGTTCTTACCATAGCTGTTTGCTCCCGATACCCGTCAGACGCTATATGATGAAATTGCAGGTTTGAACTAAAACTACTATCGCTGTATTGCCAGCCCAATTGCTCTTGGTGAGCGTTAAAACTTCCGCCGCCCATACCTATTGTAAATTGTTGTTTGGGCTGGTTCGTAAACAATATGGGTTGATGTAATAATATGGCCCCTGACGTACCGGCTCCGTACATGCTCGATGCCGGGCCCTTTGTGATCTCCACGCTATTTATCTGCGATATATCTAACAGGTTGAAATAACTATTGCCGGTTGCATCCGAAATAGGTAATCCGTTCCAATAAATTTTTAGATTTCTTACGCCAAAAGGCGATCTTAATAAATTACCGCGTATAGCAATTCGATAACTACCGGGTGATCTTTCTTCCATACGAACACCGGATACTGTATTGAAAACAGGTACCAGCGAGGGAATAGAAAATCGATTTATTTCTTTGTTTGAAATAATAGCTACCGATGCTGCCGCTTCTTTCCAGCTAACTCGTTGCTGAAAAGCATTTACCACTACTTCCTGCAAGCTGGTATCTGTTTGTGCTATCAAACACTCTGCCTGCAGGCAAAGCAGCAAGAGAACCGTGATATGCCATTTATTTTTGCAGATACATTACCTCTTTTACCAGTTTAACGGTGCGGCTAACATCTGGGATAGCCAAAGCAGTAAGATTAGGTGCATAGTGCATAGGTGCATCGGCACTCGTAATTCTTCTGATAGGTGCATCTAAATAATCGAACCCTTCTTTTTGTATGCGATAAGTAATTTCAGATGATACGGAAGCGAATGGCCATTGCTCTTCTACAATTACTAATCTATTTGTTTTTTTAACGCTCTCTAAAATGGTCATCCAATCGAGTGGACGAATAGTTCTTAAATCTATCACTTCAGCACTTACCCCTTCTTTCTCTAATTCCGCAGCGGCCCCTAGTGCCACTTTCATCATTTTATTATAGGAAACGATGGTTACATCTCTACCTTGTTTTTTCACATCGGCCTTACCAATGGGGATATAATATTCTTCATCGGGCACATCCGATTTATCGCCATACATCACTTCACTTTCCATAAAGATAACCGGATCTTCTTCATAGCGGATAGCTTGCTTCATCAAGCCTTTGGCATCATAGCCATTGGAAGGAGACACTACTTTGATACCGGGTATATTGGCATAATAACTTTCAAAAGCAGTAGAGTGTTGCGCCCCTAATTGTCCGGCACTACCATTCGGCCCCCGAAATACAATGGGGCAGCCTATTTGTCCGCCACTCATCGCCAGCATTTTAGAAGCTGTGTTTAAGATCTGATCCATGGCCAATACCGCGAAGTTCCAGGTCATAAATTCCACAATTGGGCGTAAGCCATTTTGAGCCGCACCTACGGCTACTGCCGCAAAGCCAAGCTCAGAAATAGGCGTATCGATCACACGCTTAGCACCGAACTCCGCCAACATACCCTGACTTACTTTATAAGCACCATTATACTCTGCTACTTCTTCTCCCATCAGAAACACCTTTTCGTCTCTTCTCATTTCTTCATTCATGGCTTCTCTCAGGGCTTCTCTAAACGCAATTGAACGCATGGTTATCTATTTTTTAAAATGTGCACAAAAATAGCTGTAAAAGCATATAAAAACAAATAACCCTTCTGCCATGGCAGAAGGGTTATACTTACTAATCCCCTGTTCAACTAGAATACATTCCAGCCAAAGCTGATATAGTACAGTCCTCCGATTTGGGCATTACCAAAACCGTTAACGTAGTATTTGTTGAAGATATTAGTACCACCAATCTTAATTAAAGATTTGGTTGAAGGTAATTTATAACTAACCGCTGCATCTACTGTTGAGTATGATGGAACCTGGCCTTCTGCAAAAGTACCCTGGTAGTAGAAAGTATCTACCCAACGATACATAATGTTGAAACCAAAGCGATTGTCTTTACCAAAACCGGTGTTATTGAATCCGATATTAGTACGGTATTTAGCCGTATTGAAATAAGATACAAATCCCGGAGGTAGATCACCAATTACATCAGAATATACATTGGCTGTTAGGTTGAAGTTTTTAGGCATCATATATTCAACCGAAGCACCCCAACCATTTACATTCACATCACCGGGTGCATTGGTAGAAATGCTGTAGGCGATACGATTGTTAGCTAGCAATAAATTGATAGGGCTAGAAGGCAGGTTAGGTCTTTGTTGAATTACGGTTACACCGGAAATAAAGTTCTGGTATTTAGCTGTATAAGCGTAAATGTCGATCAACAAACGCTTAGCAATAAGGCCCTTATAACCTACTTCAAATGAAGTGGTAGACTCTGGCTTAAATTCATTGAACTGCTGTACCTGTAATAAGGCAGGATTAGGAGCACCTGCTTGTACACTGGCGCCAAATGCTTGTACGCTAGCCAAAGAATAAGCAGGGTTACCGGCAAAATTATATCCATTTCTTAACTGAGGAACGCCACCCATCAAACGGGTACCACCACCTACTAATAGGTTGATCCACTGGTTTTGGGTAGTTGGGAAACGATAGGCTGTTTGATAAGAGAAACGTAAGTTATGGTTCTCAGCTAATTTAACTACGGCAGACACTCTTGGTGTAAAGCGACCTGCAAAGTTTGTATTCTTATCATAACGACCGGAAGCTGTTAATTTCAAACGATCGCCTAATAATTTTTGCTGAATTTGTAAGTAAGCACCTACTTCATTGATTTTGATTTTACCTGCAGTATCGGCAAACAAAGTACCCTGAGAATTCAAGGCATATTGACGCCAGTTACCACCGATTAAGATATCGGTACCGCTAGACTGTAATTTCAAGGCATCAGTAAGGTTATATTGACCTTCTACACCGGTTAAAGTAGTTTTATCTAAGAATAAACCACCACCTTGAGAAATGGGTGTATTAGCCAATCCCTGGAACATAGTGCTATTACCGATGAAGCCGGTTGGGCGACCAATATCGGCCACATTACGAGAAGCATTTAAAATAGCTATTTGGCTATTGGCAACCGTACTGGCAGCGGTTCCCTGAGCAGCAGCTAAAGCAGCAGCAGGTGTTGCACCACCCGCTAAAGCAGCACCGTAAGCCGCACCTAAGGCATCCAAATAAGTTTTCACAGCACCAGAGGTTTGACTACCTACTGTAGCCGCTACAAACTGAGGATACCATTGTGTAGCACTTGGCTTCCAGGCTTCATTAAATAAGCGTGTAGTAATAGTAGCGTTGAAAGAATTTCCAGAATTTTCACGCGTTGTGAAAGCTCGGATATACCAGTTTTTAGAACGAAGCTCTGCTTTATACTGACCCATGATCAAATTCTTTAAAGAATAACGATCGCTACCGGTGTAAACAGAGTTACCAGTACCCCAATGACCCGCAACAATAGCTTCAATATTATCATTGATCTTATAATGCAAAGCACCGTTTATTTTGAAGTTTACTGTAGTAGGATCAAGCACTTGATTCTCGTAATATCCTGTTCTGGAAACATAGAGCGGGTTAGCGGCAAAAGAACCCAAAACAGCAGAAGAAGCAATAGGAACAGGTGTTGTAATACCCGGTAAAGTACCCGCCGGCAATACGGCCAAGAAAGGGTTCGCCGCTATTACGCCTTGAAAGGCACTTTGTAGGTTCGTATTGGTTTCATCACCATATTCATTCACACCATCATAGTTTGGATCCGTTAATCTATTACCTCCGGTAATACTACCATTCGGATTAGGACTAAGTGGTGCTCTTAAATAGTTATTATTTCTATTCGCCAACCAATCTTGCGCTTGAATAAATTGTGCATTGATTTTATACGCGAATCTATCATTGATTTTCTTGGCCCATCTTACGCTCCAGTCGTAATAAGGAGAGCGTGGGCGCTGAACATTATCTACGTGGTTTACACCGGTTTTGATCTGGAAGCTTAAACCCTGGTATTTGAATGGGTTTTTGCTATTGATCAAAACAGTACCATTGGTACCACCCGGACCATATAATGCAGAAGAAGCACCTTGCAGTAATTCCAAATTATCTACGTCTAATTCTGTTAAACCAATAACACTACCAACAGAGAAGTTTAAACCGGGGGCTTGGTTATCCATACCATCTACGATCTGGTTCAAACGCGTGTTACCGCTGCTATTGAAACCACGAGTACCAACACTGGTAAACGTAAAGCTCGCATTTACAACGTCAACCCCTTTTAAATTGGTTAACATATCGTAGTAGTTAGCAGCGGGTGCCTGACGGATAGCCGCACCACTAATACGTTCGATAGATACAGGTGATTCCAGAATTCTCTCCGGAACTCTCGAAGCAGAAACTACAATTTCTTGTCCGAGTGCAAAAGAAATTTCTAAATCAACTTTCACATTTTGGTTATTGCTGTTGATAGTTACTTCTTTTGAAGCAAAGCCAACAGAGGAAAACACCAATGTGAATGGTAATTTTTGGGTTGTTGAAAACTTAAACGTACCCTTATCGTCGGTATACGTACCAGCAGTTCCTCCTTTTACAGAAACAGAAACCGCTGAAAGCAACTCTTTTGATTTACCGCCAGTAACAGTACCGGAAACCGTGGTAGCTGTTTGCGCCATGGCCGATATGCTGAATAGTACAGCCATAACGAAGGCTCCAAAACGGGTTAGCAATCTTCTCATAATAGCAATTTTTATTTGAAATATATGGCAAATTAATATTTGTTAAGCTTTCTTAAAAATTTAATTTTGACCCCATGAGCAATATTTTGTTTCCACACCAAACCGGATTTTATAAGGGTAAGGTTAGGGATGTATATAGTATAGGTGAAAACCTGCTTGTTATGATAGCCAGTAACCGTATTTCTGCCTTCGATGTGATTTTACCTAAAATGATCCCTTTTAAGGGACAGGTACTGAACCAGATTGCTGCATTAATGCTCGAAAAAACCAAGGATATATGTCCGAATTGGCTTATTACGTGTCCCGCACCACAAGCCTCCATTGGTTATAGATGCACGCCATTTAAGATTGAAATGGTAGTAAGAGGCAATTTAGTAGGCCATGCCTGGCGTACTTATGCATCAGGTAAAAGGGTATCATGCGGTGTAACGATGCCGGATGGACTTAAAGAAAACGACTATTTCCCGCAACCTATCATTACCCCATCTACAAAAGCCGCCGAAGGGCATGATGAAGATATCTCCAAAGAAGAAATTATGGCACAAGGATTGGCTACCGCTGCTGAATGGGATCAACTGGAAAACTATGCCCTGGCTCTTTTTGAGCGAGGTAGAAAAATTGCCCATGAAAGGGGATTGATATTGGCCGATACAAAATATGAATTCGGGAAAATAGGGGA
>JAIEQT010000068.1 GCA_019747455.1 Chitinophagaceae bacterium
ACTTCATTTATAGATTCACCAACGGTAGGTACTTTAATCTCGATCATACAAATAGGTTTGCGTTTGTTAGTTTAGATATTGAATGCGGTATTGATAATTTCTGCCTGTTCTTGTGCATGCACCTTTGCATATCCCGTAGCTGTTGCGGCACTGGCATTTCTACTTATAACGCCGAAATTGATAGTTTTTAAGTTCATTTGCAAGAAGCTGGCAGCCCCCATATTCAGTGGCTCTTCCTGCGTCCAGAACCAGGTTGCTTTATTGTATTTTTTATACAACACATCTAGTTGTTTAACGGGCAAAGGATACAATTGCTCTAACCGAACTATAGCAATATCTTTCCTGTTTTCTTTTGCTTGTTTTTCAGCCATTTCAAAATATATCTTGCCTGAACAGAATAATACTTTCTTTACCTCGGCAGCATCGGTTACAAAATCATCGTCGATAACTTCTCTAAAATTACTTTGTGTAAAAGCGGCTATATCGCTATATGTACCCGGGTTTCTCAAATTAGCTTTTGGCGAGAAATTGATAAGTGGTTTCCTGAAATTCCAGGCTAATTGTCGGCGCAATGCATGAAATAAATTAGCAGCGGATGTTATATTGGTTACCACCATATTTAGTTCGGCACACATTTGCAAGAAGCGCTCTAATCGGGCACTACTATGTTCCGGGCCCTGTCCTTCATAACCATGTGGCAGAAGCATAACCACTCCGTTTTGTCGCTGCCATTTCTGCTCGCCTGCTGCAATGAATTGATCAATCATGGTTTGGGCTCCATTGCAGAAATCACCAAACTGGGCTTCCCAAATAACCAAAGCATTTGGGTTGGCCATAGCATAACCATATTCAAATCCTAATACACCATATTCACTTAGCAGTGAATTATATATTCTGAACTTCTCTTGTGTATCTGTAAAATGATTCAACCTATTATACCCCTTATTGGTATTCTCGTCGCGCAGAATAGCATGGCGGTGACTAAAAGTACCACGCTGCACATCCTGCCCGCTCATACGCACAATATTACCTGCTGTTAAGATTGATCCATACGCCATCAATTCAGCGGTAGCCCAATCTACCTTACTTTCAACTTCGAGTAATTTTATTTTATCCTGCAATAATTTTTCAATTTTTTTCAGGGGTTGAAAGCCTTCAGGCCATTTCATCAAACCCTGAAATAATTGTTTGAATTGATCTTCTGTGATGCTGGTATTGGGTGAGTAGTCGAAATCTGCTGCAGTTGCTTTACCCAAACTTTTCCAAACCAATTCCGGTTGTTGATATTTATATGGAAGTGGGTGTTGTTTTATTTCATCTAATCGCTCTTGTAAATCTGCCCAGAATTTTTTCTCCATTTCTTTCCCGAGCTCTTGTAATTCAGGTGCCCCGTTTTGGATTAAAAATTGGGTATAGATCTCGCGAGGGTTTTGGTGTTTATCGATCAGAGAATACAGTTGTGGCTGCGTGTATTTAGGATCATCGCCTTCATTATGTCCGTGGCGACGATAACAAATCATATCAATAAAAATATCGCTATTAAATGCTTGTCTGTAGCGGGTTGCTATTTCTGCGCATTTAACAACAGCCTCCGGATCATCTCCATTTACATGCATAACAGGTGCCTGAACCATAGCGGCTATGGAGGTACAATAATCTGAACTACGGGCATCGTCAAAATCTGTTGTAAACCCGATTTGATTATTAATTACAAAATGGATGGTACCACCGGTATAATAGCCGCGCAGGTCACTCATTTGTAATACTTCATATACGATACCTTGTCCGGCAACAGATGCATCTCCATGTATCAGTATAGGTAATATTTTATCGAAGTCACTGTCATATAAAACATCTGCTTTGGCTCTGGCGAAACCTACTACCACCGGATCCACTGCTTCCAAATGAGAGGGGTTAGGCATTAGTTTTAGGTGGATAGATTTTTGATCCATGGTTTGTACTTCACTACCATATCCCATATGGTATTTTACATCCCCACTACCCATGGTTTGATCCATGGTTGCTGTACCTTCAAACTCGCTAAAAATTTGCTCATATGTTTTACCCATAATATTGGCTAACACATTCAGCCTGCCTCTGTGAGCCATGCCGATCACTACTTCTTGCACAGCATTATTAGCAGCTACATTGATTATAGCATCTAATGCTGCAATAGTGGTTTCCCCACCTTCCAATGAAAATCTTTTCTGACCAATATATTTTGTGTGCAGAAATTTTTCGAACATCACGCCCTGGTTTAATTTTTCCAAGACTCTTTTCTTTTTCTCGATTGGTAATGGAGCCGCGAATTTCTTTTCCATTTCGCTGGTTAGCCAATCGATTTTTTTCTGGTCGCTAATATATTTGAATTCTATACCCACATGATTAGCATAGGTATTTTCCAGATGCGTAAGAATTTGCTTTAGCGTAACAGGGCCTAATCCGATGAGGTTACCAGCCTGATATACCGTATTCATATCGGCTTCGCTTAATCCGAAAAAGGAGAGATCCAAATTGGCACCTCTGTCTTTGCGCTCCCGGATAGGATTGGTTTTGGCCAATAAATGACCTTTATTTCGATATCCAAGAATGAGGCGATACACTTTGATCTCCTTCATCCAATCTACATCAGTAGTACTAGCTGTAGTAACCGCAGCCCCATTTGTAGTTCCGTTACTAACGGCAAAATCGAATCCTTCAAAGAATTTTTTAAGATCCGGATCAACAGATTCGGGATTTATTATAAATTCCTTATATAGGTTCTCAATAAAAGTAGGGTGTGAATTAGTTATGTACGAAAAATCCTTCATTATAGCGAGATTATGCTGTTTAGCCAGAATGTTGGCAAATATCGTGTTTTGAGGGCAAAAAATAAAGCGTAAAAATGAACAGTTTGTACTCGTTTTACTGGTTTTTAAGCCTAGTAAATCGCTATTTGCTATTTTTTTTCCGATAAATTTGAGTAATTCGGTGGAGTTCATTACCTTTGCCGTCCTGAAAAAAATAGAAAATGGCAAATCATTCGGCTACCAAGAAAGACGTAAGACAAGCAGCAAAGCGCCGCGATCGTAATCGTTATTACGGAAAAACTACCCGTAATGCAATCCGCGATTTAAAAGCTGGCACTGATGTTAAAGCCTACGGTGAGGCTCTTCCTAACGTTATTTCTATGATCGATAAGTTAGCAAAGCGTGGTATTATTCACAAAAACAAGGCTGCTAACCTTAAGAGCAAACTATCAAAGAAAACTGTAGCAGCTTAGTTACCGTAATTCGACAATATGTATCAAGCCGGCTTTGCCGGCTTTTTTTATGGGTATCTAATGATTAATGGTAGGTAAGGCTACCGTAAAACGGTTCATATTGTTGGGCAAAGCATGGTAATCTATTTTACCGCCATGCAAAGTAATGATCCGATGAATGATAGATAAGCCTAAGCCAAATCCTTTTTTACCGTGTGCATTCGATCCCCTAAAAAAAGGTATCATTAACTTTTCTATCTCAAGTGGTGTAAGTTGTGGTCCGCAATTATCAACATGTATGATTAATTGCTGCATGCCCGGGGCTATAGAAATCTTAGCTGTTTGGTCGCTAGCATATTTATAAGCATTCTTGATCAAATTCGTGAATGCTGCCCGTATTAAAGAATCATTACCCTGAACAGTAAGCCAACTATCTTGATCCGGAATCAATTCAAACTCAATACTCAGATGCATATCCGGTATATTTTTCTGGGTAATTTCAACCACTTCATATAATAACTCATCTACTCTCACCAGTGGCCAGTTATTTTGAAAATCCATGTTTTCATATTGAGATATCAATAACAAAGAATTGGTCAATTCAATCATTTGTTGCTGATCTTCTCTCAAAGATTCAAGTACAAGCTTATATTCCTCAACAGTATATGTTTTGTGCAATGCCGATTCTGTTTGGGATAGCATTACAGCTAGTGGTGTTCTCAACTCATGCGAAGCATGCTGAACAAAGTTTTTTTGAAAGAAGAAAGCTTTCCGCAATCTTTCGAGCATCGCATTGAAGTTCTTAGCAATGGCACTTATTTCATCTCTTGATGAAGGCACATCAATACGATCTCCTAAATTTTGCTCGGTTGTTCTTTTCATTTGCAAACTCAATCTTACCAAGGGTTTTAAAGCTTCGTTTACAAAAAGAAAGGAAATAATAGCGGTGAGAAAAAGACCCCCCAAAAAAACGCCTCCCAAAATAACCCTTAATGTTTTTAACTTTCGAAAGCCTACTTTATCGAGCCCGGATGCATGTACATAATTAGCAGATTGCGGAAAATAAATAACAACATGCTGTACATCGTCGGCATCTGTATATCGATAAACCGTATTATTTCTAACGAATTTAGATTTATCAATCGGCTGTTCACTAATTTTCAGAGAATCAGGCATTTTAAATACAACCTTACCGGTTGTATCTACGATAAACAATTTCTCGTTTACTAATGTTTTATCGTGAACGTCTTGAATGAACTTAGCGGGGAGCGTTTCCATTTCGCCTTTGATCTCTGAAAAAATGGTAAATACTTCAGAGCCTTCTACAAAAATTCTGTTGTAATAATCTTCTTCCCTATAGCTACCATAAAGCACATAAATAAAGGCAAACAAAATAGCCAGAATGATCGCCACAAAACTGGTGAACAAAAGTGCAAAACGCAGTTTTATATTTATCGACCTCATTTAATATAATAGCCAAGACCCGGCTTGGTATGAATCAGCTTTTTACCGAATGGTTTATCTACTTTATTCCTAAGGAAACTAATATACACTTCGATTGTATTGGTACCTGTGTCAAAACTCAGATCCCATACTTTTTCCAATATTTCCTGTTTGGAAATTACCCGATCTCTATTTTTTGCTAATAAAACTAATAGCGTAAACTCTTTGGCAGTTAGGTTGATATGAACCCCTTCGCGCATTACCGTCTTAGTCTTAAAATCAATCGTTAAACCGTCGAGTTCAATATTTTCATCAACCTGCACCTGATCTGTTCTTTTAAGCAATACCTTAATACGAGCAAAGAGCTCATCGAAATGAAAAGGTTTCACCAAATAATCATCGGCCCCAATATCGAAAGCCTGCACCTTATCCTGAATTTCTCCCATGGCTGTAAGCATCAATATAGGTACCTTTTTGTTAGATGCTCTAAATTCCTTGCAAAGTGTTAACCCGCTTTTATAAGGAAGATTAATATCCAGTATGATCAAAGCATAATCATTGGCATCAAAAAAAACAGTTGCCTGATTCCCATCCATAGCAAGATCAACTTCATACCCAACCCTGATCAGCTCTTCTTGAATAATTTTTGCCAGTTTAATTTCATCCTCTATTAATAAAATCTTAAATAGCTTTTCCATGTTATGATTCCTATTCGAAAGTTTCGGCTTTTATTCGGAAAGATAATAAATTCTGCTATATGTTTATGCTTACTTTTCATTGAATTAGGAATCTTTAAATCCTTTTAAAAAGATTTACCTTCGCCATTATGAATCAGAAGATACTCATACTTGATTTCGGGAGTCAATATACCCAACTAATTGCCCGAGCTGTTAGGGAGGCCAATGTATATTGCGAAATCATTCCATATCATAAAAACTTTGTGATCGATGATAGTTTAAAAGGTATTATCCTAAGTGGATCTCCTTTTAGCGTAAATGAAGAAAAGGCTCCGGAAGTGCCTGTTTCTGACTACACCACCCAAGTTCCTGTTTTGGGAGTTTGCTATGGCGCACAGCTTACGGCTAAACTTTTTGGTGGAAGGGTTGATAAATCGAATAAAAGAGAATACGGCAGAGCCATTCTTACCACACAACAAACAGATGCCCTATTTAAAGATGTTCCCCGCACTTCACAAGTATGGATGAGCCATAGCGATTCCATAACGGCTTTGCCTGCTGATTTTTCTGTTTTAGCAACCACAGAAAGTATTCCCATCGCCGCTTTCAAAAGAAACAATAATACGTTCTTCCCGCTCTACGGTTTGCAATTTCACCCGGAAGTATATCATTCTACAGAGGGCAAGAAGATCATTTCGAATTTTCTTACGGAAATATGTGGCTGTGCAGCCGATTGGACGCCCAACTCATTCATTGAAGAAACCGTAGCGCAACTCAAAGCAACAATTGGCGATAAGCAAGTAATTATGGCTTTGAGTGGTGGTGTAGATAGTACTGTAGCCGCAACGCTTATTGCCAAAGCTATTGGAAATCGTTTACACGGAATTTTTGTAGACAATGGCGTACTAAGAAAAGATGAGTTTCAACAGGTTTTAGATATTTATAAATCTCTTAACCTGAATGTTAAGGGAGTAGATGCCAAGGATCGTTTTTACGCCGCTTTGAAAGACAAAACAGAACCGGAAGCTAAACGAAAAACTATTGGCAAACTATTTATTGATGTATTTCAGGAAGAAGCAGCTGCCCTTACTAATATTTCTTTTTTAGGGCAGGGAACCATTTACCCGGATGTAATTGAAAGCGTTAGTGTACATGGCCCCTCGCAAACTAT
>JAIEQT010000579.1 GCA_019747455.1 Chitinophagaceae bacterium
TATAGGTATTGCTAGCTTTAAGTACGGTGTCTTTACTAATTCTTCCAGATAGCGTAATGGTTTGACCGGTAGTGGTGGTAGGCGGTGTAACAACCGTATTCACGGTACCACCATCCATTTCAATTTTCCTACAGCCGGTAATCGCTAATCCTGCGAGTGCAGCTACCAGAACGATTGACTTTTTCATATTTGTGTGTTTATGCATTTAAAGATTTATTATAAACTGTATCCAAAAGTTAAAGAGATGTTTGTACCAAATTGACGAGATAACCTGTTAGGATCTGTTGCTTTATTCAAGCGCGTGTTACCATCAGGATTTTGATAGAAATATAATTTTTGATTTAAAATATCCTGAATATTTAAGCGTAATTCCGCTTTGTTCTGTGCAAATTTCTTAGTGATCTGTAAATCAAAAATAGGGCGAGAAGATTCGTAAATATCAGGCTGATCCTGGCTTCCCACGAAAGTGATTCTTCTACCAATTTGATTGTATAAAAGTGTTGCGGAGAGGCCATGCTTTTCCAAATCGTATAAGATAGAGGCATTTATAAGATAAGGCGATTGGCCCTGTAATGGTCTATCTAGCGCTAATTTCTCATCTACCACTCGGCTATAGATATAAGAACCATTTGCTAAGAAGGTAAAGTTTTTAAGTGATGGCGAAAAATCTAATCGTTTTCTGAACTCTAACTCAAAGCCATAACTATTAGCACTATTCGGATTAGCGAAATTGAATGAGCTGGCGCCACCTGCACCAAAGTTGAAGATCATTTCGATAGGCTTATCGAAGTGTTTATAAAATATACCTGCCGTAAATACTTCTCCGGCACGAGGATATAGTTCATATCGTAGATCTAAATTCGATACTTTGGTTCTCTCTAAAGTAGGTAAACCTTGCACAGCAGCATTTAATTCAAAATCGTAGAATTGAAAAGTGGCTAATTCCCGGAACTCTGGTCGAACAACGGTTTGGGAAGCCGATAAACGCAAGTTTGTAAGGTTATTTAATTTATAGGTTGCATTTAAACCGGGTAAGATATCACGTACTTGTGTATAGGAATGTCTGGCATCCGATACTTTTACGCTACCAACTAATTGATCATAATCTTCCAAACGAGCACCCCATACTACGCGTAGTTTAGGACCAATTTGGTTATCGAATTGAAGATATACCGCGTTTAAAATGGTATTGGCCAAATAACGATACAAATTTCCTTTGATGGCATCAAAAGCTAACAAATTACTGGTTACAGATCCATCACCGAAATTAGCGGGGTTAAAGATTTGGTCAGGACCTTGCAAACGAAGTGAAGGATTATCGCGAGGTAAATAAATAGAGAAAGGCTTAGCATCGAACAAACGATCTTTTACCTGAAAAAGATATCCCGCTTTAAGGGTTTGTTTGACACCAAACATATCGTAGGTATACGCAAGATCTGCACCTGCGGCATACACATAGTCGTTCAGATTTTGATAGAACCTATTACCACTTTTCTGGGATAATACATTGGATAATAAGGCTACATAAGGACTATTGGCAGTTGAATTATTTTTTTGGTAATACAACCGACGTTGATCAGGAATATATCCATCTAGCACCGTAAAAGATCCGTACCATTTAAACTTTAAAATATTGGGTCTGAGATTATGTTCGCCTGTAATTTGACTGTTCCAGAAAGTATTTTGTTTAAATCCAAGTTCGTAAGCTCGTGTACTATCCAGCGTAGTGTTACCATTGCCTTCTACCCCTGTTCTTAAAGTAGTGTAATCGGTAGCATTGATATTGAATAGGGTTTTGAAAGATACTTTGTTATTATTGTTGACTTGATAGGTAAGATTACCTAGCGCTCCCCATAATACATCATTGCTATACCGATCATCATTGAAAGCGAAATCGGGCGTATAGCTACCATTACCAACGAATGCATATCCGTTATTTGTTCCTTTCAAATATCTTGAGCTCCGGTTGTACGTAATACCAAAAATACCACCCAACTTATTGTTTCGTTTTCCGGCAATATTGAATCCACCACTTACCTGTATTTGTCCGTTAAAACGATTGATACCATTGCTGATAGAGGGATTCCAAATATTTTCGAATTCCTTACCGATAGCCGTTTTTTGTTGTGCTGTTAAGGCATCGAATTGCGATTTAGTAGTATAACTACCCGGCAATGAGCGCGTACCGTCATCTATACCTAACCAATCTATTTTCCCTCCTTGATATTGGTAGAAATTATTACCAATGGTTTGTGTATTGAAACCCGAACCTATTTGGATATTAAAGAAATTTTTTGAAGGGATATCTCTTGTATTCACTTGGATCAGACCTCCTGCCCATTCGCCCGGAAGCTCGGGAACGAACGCTTTATTGATGACGATATTATCGATCATATTAGCCGGAATCAAATCAAAAGAGAAAGCTTTACGATCGGGTTCTGTACTACCTAATTGTACACCATTAAGCATAGCCAGATTATATCTTTCCGGTAAACCGCGAACGATCAAAAATTTACCATCTTGCAAACTCGCACCGGGCGTACGTTTTAATACTTCACCGGTATTTTTATCGGGAGATCTACGAATAGCTTCTGCTGAGATAACAGAAGCTACTGTATTTGTATTTTTTTGAAATGCGATTAAGGCATTTACGGTTTCTCCCCGAGCACTGTTTCGCGCTGCTGTTTTAACCGTTACATTGTCTAAAGCTTTGCCCGATTCTTCCAGTACCACATTGAGAAAGTCTTCTACGCCCGCCTTATCTATACTGATATCTTCAATTGTTTTGTCTTTATAACCCACATAAGATAAAACGATACTGTATTTTTTTCCTGCTTCTAGGGGCAAACTAAAACGCCCTTCAATATCTGTTTTACTAAAGCCGTTGGCGGCACCTGAAATCTTAATTGTTACACCTGCTAATCCTTCATTACGCGTATTGGTAACTTTACCTGTTATTTTCCCTTTTTGGGCTAACACTGCCAATGAAAGGAATGTAAAAAAGAAGAGGACGGAGTATTTCTTCACAACAGCTTGGTTTAGAGCTGCGAAAGTAGAAGAGCTATGTTAAGGAATTGTTACCCGAACATTAACCGATTATTAAGGTTTTTTTAAGGGATTTTAAAGCCTGTTTTAATCTTCGGGTAATGAAGATTTAACCTGAATCTTTGTGTAATTACATGAATTTTATCAAAAAAAAGATGAAACGAATACTCGCTTTCCTATTACTGTTGATTCAATTTTGGACTTTTAAAGCCTTATCACAAACCGATAATTATAAAAAAGAAGCGGAAACCGGACATTCTTACAAAGAAATCAAAGGGATTCAATCGTTACCGAAATCATTGAATTTTTTAATTATGGGTGATTGGGGCCGTCATGGAGAGCCAAAGCAACGTTCCGTGGCAGACATGATGGCTAATGCAGTGGTAGGACAAGACGCCGGTTTTATCATTACTACCGGTGA
This sequence comes from Chitinophagaceae bacterium, assembly GCA_019747455.1. Taxonomy (GTDB): domain Bacteria; phylum Bacteroidota; class Bacteroidia; order Chitinophagales; family Chitinophagaceae; genus Sediminibacterium. Next base: position 3,467 of record JAIEQT010000579.1, read on the forward strand.
TAATTTTTATCCGAGTGGGGTAGCGAGTGAATTTGATCCTAGCTGGCAATCATCTTTCGAAAATGTATATAATCAGCACCCCCTTTTTTGTGAGTGGTGGAATGTTTTAGGTAATCATGATTACAAAACGAATCCGGATGCACAGATCGCTTATAGTAAATTAAGTGCCCGATGGAAAATGCCTGCACGTTATTACAGCATCACCAAAAAGATAGACGATAAGGCAAGTATTGATTTCTTCTTTATCGATACGAGTCCTTTTCAAAAAGAATATTATAAAAATGAAGAGTATGGCCTTAAAGTTATATTGGTGGATACTTCAGCACAAAAAAAATGGCTGGCTCAGGCTTTAAGTGCCAGTAAAGCCACGTGGAAAGTAGTGGTAGGCCATCACCCATTATACAGTGCCGGGAAACGGAAGGGAAAAACCTTGGATATGGAAAATTCCTTTGCCAATTTATTTGATCAATATGGTGTAGATGTTTATTTCTGCGGGCATGAACATCATCTCGGTCATGATCAGGATAAGGGTAGGAAATTTCAACAATTTATTTCCGGTGCGGGATCGGAAGCTACGGCTGTAAGCGCAGCCCCTTTTTCAAAATTTGCCGTCCAGGATTTTGGGTTTATGACAGCCTCTGTGACGGATAAAGAGATGTTGATACAGGTTATCAATGATCAAGGGAAGATTTTGTACACCACTTCAGTAAAGAAATAGGCATAGCTTACAGGGAATAGCGATATATCTAAAAAATGGAAGGCCGGGGTAGAAACCCCAGCCTGTTTTTAATCCGTACCCTATGAAAACAGAGATAACGACAGTTGGTGGGGTATCACCACTGCCGTATTCGTTAATTTTCTTTTTTGTTCATCATGATCATCACCTGTCGTATCCTATAAACGGTTTCAGGATTCTTTTATTTTCTTAGCCGGAAAAAAAAATCATTTTTGTGAGATGAAATTGATTGATACACATTGCCATATTTATTTGGAAGATTTTGATAATGACCGAGCAGAAATGCTTGAAAGAGCTATAAACACAGGGGTTGAGCGATTTTATCTACCAGGAATTGATAGTAGTGTTATTTCTAATATGATGGCATTAGAGGCCGCCTATCCTGATCATTGTTTTGCCATGATGGGCTTGCATCCTTGCTATGTAAATAATAATTATGAAAACGAATTAGCCATTGTAAAAGAATGGTTACATAAGCGACATTTTGCCGCTATCGGAGAAATTGGCTTGGATTATTATTGGGATACGGACCATAAAAAAGAGCAAATTTTAGCATTCGAACAACAGATGCAATGGGGCTTAGATTATGAGCTACCCATTGTAATTCATACCCGTAATGCTATGCAAGAAACCATAGAATCTGTGAAGCCCTTTGCCAAAAAGGGTTTACGGGGTATTTTCCATTGTTTTAGCGGCAGTTACGAATCGGCAGTACAGATCATTAATATGGGATTTTTATTAGGTATCGGTGGGGTACTAACCTATAAAAATGCAGGTTTAGGAGCAGTATTGGAAAAAATTGACGTTGAACATCTGGTATTGGAAACGGATGCTCCTTATCTTACCCCTGTACCTTTTAGGGGAAAGCGAAATGAGCCTTCCTATTTGAGCTATATCATAGCCAAGCTATCCGAATTAAAGGGTTTATCGGAGAGCGAAATAGCATCTATAACTACAAACAATGCACTAAAATTATTTAAAAACAACTCGTAAAAGCCTACATTTGCCGCCCTAATAGAGAGGTGCTCCCGCCCAGGCGGGATTGAAGGAGTCCCGCACATGCGGGAGAAAGTGTGTATACGGAAATTAGGGTTTTAAGTATAGAGAGGTGTCCGAGTGGTTGAAGGAGCACGCCTGGAAAGTGTGTATACGGGAAACTGTATCGAGGGTTCGAATCCCTTCCTCTCTGCGAAAGTATCAATTCAAAATGAAGCAAAAGCCCGCAAACTCAATGTTTACGGGCTTTTTCATTTTTGACTATTGCTCAAAATGTTCATAAAAGCCCATATTTCTAGTGAGTAATTCATGAGTAGCAATTTTTTTATAATGTGACTCACTAAACATGCTCCAACGCACTGTAAATTAACATGTTCTGTTTTTGAACATGTATTTTCTAAGGATAATTCCGGTTCTAATTTTAACCTGAAATCATTAGTTATGTTAGGCAAGAATTTCAACCTGCTTTTTTATCTGAAAAAGCCAAAGAATTACACCGATGGAGCGCGGCCAATTTACATGCGTATTACCGTTGATGGGATAGCAAAAGAGATTGCCACCGCGCGGGTATGTGATCCCAAATTATGGATACCGCATCTTGAATGTTCGAACGGAAAAAGCGAATCGCAAAAAGAGCTGAACGAACATCTTTCCATTCTTAAACTGAAAGTATTTGATGCCCGGCGCGTATTACTCGAAAACGACAAAGAGATCACGGCAGAAAGCATAAGAAATATGCTTACTGGCCGTGAAGATAAAGGCCGGATGATCCTCGAAATCTTCCAGCAACACAACGAGCAGATGGCGGCACTGGTGGGAAAAGACTTTGCACCGGGAACAATGGAGCGTTACAAAACTTCATTGGAACATACACGCGCTTTTATAAAATGGAAGTTTGGTACTGAAGATTTACCCATCAGCAAACTAAGTTTTGAATTCGCCACTGACTATGAATTCTGGTTAAAGACTGTTCGGAAGTGTGCGCACAATACCTCAATTAAGTATGTGGCGAATTTCAAAAAGATAGTCAACCATTGTGTAAGAAACGGCTGGCTTACCCGTGATCCTTTCCTGGGCTATAAAATGATCAAAAAGGAAGTGGATGTTAATCCATTGACAAAGGAAGAATTGCAGGTACTACGGGAAAAACTATTTGCAAGCGTTCGTATGGATCAGGTAAGAGATATATTTCTATTCTGTTGCTATACAGGATTGGCTTATGCAGACATTCACAAACTTAAGCGTTCAGAAATTGTTATAGGTGTAGACGGAGGCAAATGGATCTTCACCAGCCGCTTGAAAACGGATAGTGCTTCGCGAATACCATTGCTGCCGGAAGCATTACGAATAATGGAAAAGTACAACGA
>JAIEQT010000181.1 GCA_019747455.1 Chitinophagaceae bacterium
TTGGTGTAGGTGGTGCCGATGCCTGCGATGTAATGGCAGGATTGGCTTGGGAACTTAAATGGCCTAAACTTATCGGGGTAAAACTTACCGGTAAATTAAGCGGTTGGACTGCCCCAAAAGATGTGATTTTAAAAGTTGCCGGTATCCTGACCGTTAAGGGTGGAACCGGTGCTATTGTAGAATATTTTGGTGAGGGCGCTGTAGCCATGAGTTGTACAGGTAAAGGAACTATTTGTAATATGGGTGCCGAAATAGGCGCTACCACATCTACTTTCGGTTACGATGAAAGTATGAGCCGCTATTTGAAAGCTACTGGTAGAGAAGAAGTAGCTCAATTAGCAGACGGTATTAAAGAACATCTTACAGCAGATGCCGAAGTATATGCCAACCCTGCAGCTTATTTCGACGAATTAATAGAAATCAACTTAAGTGAATTGGAACCGCATTTGAATGGTCCGTTTACACCAGATTTGGCTACCCCTATTTCTAAAATGAAAGAAGTGGCGGCTGCTAATGGTTGGCCAACTAAAGTAGAAGTGGGTTTAATTGGAAGCTGTACAAATTCTTCTTACGAAGATATTAGCAGAGCCGTTAGTTTGGCTAAACAAGTTGCAAAAAAGGGATTGAAAACAAAAGCGCAATATACTATTACACCCGGTAGTGAGCAGGTTCGCTACACTATTGAAAGAGATGGTTTCTTAGAGGTGTTTGATAAAATTGGAGCAACTGTATTTGCCAATGCATGCGGACCCTGTATCGGCATGTGGGATAGAGTAGGGGCCGAAAAGCAAGAACGCAATACTATTGTACACAGTTTCAATAGAAACTTTGCCAAGCGTGCAGATGGCAATCCTAATACTATGGCTTTTGTGGCTAGTCCGGAATTAGTTACCGCTCTTGCCATTGCAGGAGATCTCACTTTCAATCCTATTACAGATACCTTAACCAATGAAAAAGGAGAGCAGGTAAAACTAGATGAGCCTAGTGGACAAGAACTACCTGCACGTGGTTTTGCAGTAGAAGATGCCGGTTATCAGGCACCTGCCGCAGATGGCAGTAGTGTTAATGTGATTGTAGAGCCAACCAGTAAGCGCTTGCAATTACTAGATCCTTTTGCACCTTGGGAAGGCACAGATTTGAAAGGATTGAAATTGTTGATCAAAGCAAAAGGAAAATGTACAACCGATCATATTTCTATGGCAGGTCCCTGGTTAAAATTCCGTGGACATTTAGATAATATCTCAAATAATATGTTGATTGGTGCGGTGAATTTCTTCAACGAAAAAACCGATAATGTAAAAAATCAATTATCAAATGAATATGGCCCCGTACCTGCCACACAGAGAGCGTATAAAGCAGCAGGTATTGGTTCGATTGTAGTGGGAGATGAGAACTATGGAGAAGGTAGCTCTCGCGAACACGCCGCTATGGAGCCACGCCATTTAGGTGTAAGAGCTATATTGGTTAAGTCTTTTGCTCGTATACATGAAACGAATTTGAAGAAGCAAGGTATGTTAGCATTAACATTTGCAGATAAAAATGATTACGAAAAAATTCAGGAGAATGATACCATTGATATTGTTGGGTTAACTGAATTTACGCCGGGTAAACCATTGCAGATCGTATTGCATCATGCAGACGGTAGCATCGATACCATTGCCGTAAATCATACCTATAATGAACAACAGATAGAATGGTTTAAAGCCGGCGGTGCCTTGAATATTATTCGTAAACAGGTATCAAACTAAATAATAATCGATACAGAAATACTGTAGCCCTTGATTAATTTCAAGGGCTTTTTTTGTAAAAAAGAGTATCTTACCAATATAAAATATACACATGGCTTTGAGTAGGTTTTGGCTGGTTATCATATTGGGTTCAATTACCTATATACTGGCATTATTATGGAGCGGTAACTATTACTCTATTGAGTTTGCAGTGAATGGTAAAAAAGATGATCCTATCATTAAAAAGGAAGTGTACCTCAGTAGTTTGCCCCAAGCTATTCAGGATACACTTATAAAAACAAAGGATGGCAGGTATTTAATAGGAAAAGATAGTTTATATATACTCGATAATTCGGTAGTGAAAATATGTATAGGTAAGCAAGCTACCGATGGTATTTTACCAACGGCAAAAAATACCATATTCGATTTGTTATTACCCTTAATTGCTTATCTCTCTTTTTTCTGTGGTATTCTTCAATTATTAATTGATAGTGGGGCATCACAGCGTTTAGCCAAATTATTAAGTCCCATTTTTATAAAAGTTTTTCCGGAGATACCAAAAGATCATCCTTCCATCTCTTATATGATGCTCAACTTTGCAGCTAATTTTTTAGGATTAGATAGCGCTGCCACACCTTTCGGATTAAAGGCTATGGAGAGTTTACAAGAAATAAATCCGGATAAAGATAGAGCCAGCAATAGCCAGATCATGTTTATGTGTTTACATGCTGCCGGATTAACACTTATTCCAACATCTATAATCGGTTACAGAGCAGCACAACATGTGGCTAATCCGGCCGATGTAATGCTGCCTTGTATTATTACTTCATTTGTTGGTACGATCGCCGCATTGATCATTGTGGGTATTCGGCAACGTATCAATCTCTTAAATATAACTTTGGTTACAAGTATTGGTGTGGTGGTTGGTATTATTACGGGTTTACTTTTTTATATAACTAACTTAGATTTGATCAGTAGAAGTCATTTTACCGGTAATTTGTCGAATATACTTTTATTAGGCATCATCTTTATTATTCTTGCATATAGTTTTTTGCGCGAAAAAAGATTTACGGATCAGGGCAAAAATATTTTTAACTCATTTGTTGAGGGTGCATATGATGGGTTAAAAACGGGAAGAACTATTTTCCCTTATATACTTGGTATGTTAGTAGCTATTTCTTTATTTAGAAATAGTGGTGTTTTTGAGATTTTAGCCGGTTTATTGGCTAAAGGATTCTTGGCTATTGGCGTATCTAAAGAAATTGTAGATGCCTTACCTATTGCTATTTTAAGGCCATTTAATGCTGCTGGTAGCAGGGGTTTCTTAATTGATGCCATGCGTACTTATGGAGCAGATTCTTTCACCGGTAGGTTAGCCTGTGTATTTCAGTGTGCAGCTGAAACCACATTTTATGTAATTGCAGTATACTTTGGGAGTATTAAAGTAAAAAATACGAGGTACACCTTGGGTACCATGTTATTGGTTGATTTAATCTGCGTATTTGCTGCTATTTTTCTTTGTTTATTATTCTTTTAAGCATTGTATAAATCATTGATATCACTATACCTGCTCATTTTCGGGTGCTATATATTATTCACCCGTGTTCCTGATTATTTTGATGGAGAAAAGTACCCTGGAACTATTTGTGTTTACACCGATAGTGGAACTACCATTGCTTATCCTCATGCTGTATACTTCGTAGATGGAAAAAAGTACGCAATAGATGCGCGTTATTTTCCTTACAACTATATACAAGGGGAGAAGCTTATGGTGATAATGGAAAAAGAGCATCCTGCTAAAGCAGCGGTATATAGGTTTTGGGGTTATTGGATAATCTGGGGAGAGTTAGTAGGCTCTACCATCGCTGCTATTTTACTATTTCAAGTTGCCGTGTCTATTACAAAAAATCCAACCCCAGAAGCATTGATGGAACAGTTGAGTTATAGGGAAGAGAAGAAGACGAAGTACGAGTAATAATCTACAATCTGGAATCTTCAACCTACAATTTAAATATTGTAAGAATTAGTTTTTGTAACTACAGATTGAAGATTGATAATTGAAGATTTTTTTCTTACTAATCTATAACCTTTCACCTCTAATAATATTTCCTATGCAAATTATACAATACCTCCCTTCCTAAAGGAGTCATTCCTTTTGTGGTATCCTGTAAAAAATGGCGTTTAAAGGCCACAATAGCCGCACTCGTATCTTTTACATCAAATCCAACAATACGAAGCCCATCAATATGATTAAATGTTTCAGGTACTGCCACTCTTATAGAATCATACCAGAGGCCAAAACCTTTATCTGCCAATAGTTTCCAGGGAAATCGCCAGTTAGGATCATTTTTACGTGTTGGCGCAATATCACCATGTCCGATAAAGTTAGCCGTTGGGATATTATAGGTGCGTTTTAATTTTTCAAGCACTACTAATAAACTATTGATTTGTAAACTATCAAAATAATGATAGCCATCATTATCCAACTCAATACCAATAGAGGCAGAGTTCATATCTAATTGATTTCCCCAGCGACTATTACCGGCATGCCAGGCACGTAGATAATCACTCAGCATCTGATATACCACACCATCTTTGCCAATTACATAGTGGGCGCTTACCTGGGTACGAGGTAGGGTAAAAGTTTTTAATGTTTCATCTGTACTATGTTGCGCCGTATGATGGATAATAACATAACTGGGTTTGCGCATATTAAAATTGGTAGTACCTACAAAAAAAGGCGGCTTCTTCAAAGAATCGGTAATACTCGAATCAATAGGTTATTTTCGTAGTAAAGCCGTATACTGCTTAAGCTGATTCCGATGCGATTTATTGGTTTCTTTATAAGGATTGTATGAACAAGCGAGGAAAAAGAATACGGTGAGAGGGGTAAGGTAAAATGTATAAGGGTTACGTGAAAGGGTATAAAAATTATGGTGCAAGGTATTAGCGTTTTTGATTTCTGTTTGGATGCTTAAAATTAATCAATTATTTTTTGTGTACGCTAACATCTGTTAGCTTATTTTTGCAACTCAAAATTTAGTGATATGCATTTTCAGCTAAGCGAAGAACATTTGATGATACAGGCAGCAGCCCGAGATTTTGCTAAGAACGAGTGTTTACCGGGGGTAATTGAGCGAGATGAATTACAGCGTTATCCCAAAGAACAGGTTATGAAATTAGCTGAACTTGGCTTTATGGGTATGATGGTGAGCCCGGATTATGGCGGCGCGGGTATGGATACAATAAGCTATGTTTTAGCGATGGAAGAAATTTCTAAAATTGATGCCAGTACCAGCGTATCTATGAGTGTAAATAATAGCTTGGTTTGTTGGGGGCTGGAAACCTTTGGTAACGAAGAACAAAAAAGAAAATACCTAACCCCATTAGCACAGGGTAGAAAGGATGGTGAATTATATATCGGTGCCTTTCTTTTAAGTGAGCCCGAAGCCGGAAGCGATGCTACGAGCCAGCGTACTACCGCCGAAGATATGGGAGATCATTATTTGTTAAACGGCACAAAGAATTGGATTACCAATGGTTCTTCTGCATCAGTATACCTGGTAATTGCCCAAACAGATCCTGCTAAAGGAAGCAAGGGAATCAATGCCTTTATAGTTGAAAAAAACTGGCCAGGGGTAACAGTAGCCGCTAAAGAAAATAAACTAGGTATTCGGGGTAGCGATACGCATACTATTTTATTAACGGACGTAAAAGTGCCTAAAGAGAATAGAATAGGAGAGGATGGTTTTGGATTTAAATTTGCCATGAAAACCTTAGCCGGCGGTCGTATCGGAATCGCTGCTCAAGCTTTGGGTATTGCCAGTGGCGCGTATGAATTAGCACTGGCTTACAGTAAACAGCGGAAAGCTTTTGGTAAAGAAATTATGCATCATCAGGCAATACAATTTAAGTTAGCAGATATGGCTACTAAAATTGAATCGGCAAGATTATTATGCTTAAAAGCTGCCTGGGAAAAAGACAATGGTATAGATTATACACTGAGCTCTTCTATGGCTAAAGTATTTGCAAGTGAAACAGCTATGTGGACTGCCACCGAAGCTGTTCAGATACATGGTGGATATGGGTTTGTAAAAGAGTATCATGTAGAACGATTGATGCGCGATGCGAAGATCACACAGATTTATGAGGGCACGAGCGAGGTACAAAGAATCGTGATTAGTAGATCGATATTGAAGTAGTTATTAGGTTATTGATTGTTCGACCCCTCCGGGGTCGCAGGTTGATAGAAATGAATTTATTGTATTTCACGACCCCGTAGGGGTCGAACATCCATAAAAATTGATAAAAGAAGACTTTTTTAAGACGCTTTTGCAGCAGTTAGCTGCATCCAACACTGCCCTGGTAGCCGTTAGTAAAACCAAGCCCATCGAAGCTATTCAAGCATTGTACGATTTGGGTCAACGAGATTTTGGGGAGAATTATGTGCAAGAATTAGTAGATAAAGCAGCTACACTCCCGAAAGATATTCGTTGGCATTTTATCGGACATTTACAATCAAATAAAGTAAAATATATTGCATCTTTTGTACACTTGATACATGGTGTTGATAGTTTAAAATTACTGCAGGAAATAAACAAACAAGGGATTAAGCAAAACAGAATCATCGATTGCTTATTGCAAGTACATATTGCACAAGAAGAAACGAAGTTTGGGCTTGATGAAGAAGAATTGGCCCTCATTCATACACAACTAGATAGTTTCACACACGCTCGTGTGGTAGGATATATGGGTATGGCGTCATTTACAGACGACGTAGAAAAAGTTCGAAAAGAATTTCAGCGATTAAGATACATCTCCGAAAAATTCACTCTTCCAACTACAGTATCCCAAATCCCGCATCCCACTTTGTCCATGGGTATGAG
>JAIEQT010000099.1 GCA_019747455.1 Chitinophagaceae bacterium
TGGAAGGCATAGCGGGCAAACGATCGTCGCCCTGCACCCCATCTACATCATAGCGGGTAACTACTTCCTTAAAAAGGTCGATCATGTATTGCTGTACTTCGGGGTGGATACCATTGAGCCAGTCGAACCCATTTTTAACCACCAGTTGGTTGTTGATGTCTTTAGCAGCCCAATTTGGCTTAGCTGCAACGATAGAACCGCCGTTGGCAGAATAAGAGGAAGAGAAACCATATTCGAACCAGGCGTGTAATTTTAATCCGGCAGCATGTGCTTCATCTACGCATTCCTGTAAAGGGTCGCGGCCTGCAAAGCGCTCCAGTTGTGGTTTTCCTGTAGTATTGTTCATCACTGTGCTGGGATAAATTGTACGTGCATTGTTGTATACTACTACGAATAGGTTATTGATACCTGCTGCCTTACAGGTGGTTACCATTGTCTTAATATTATCGCGGCTATCGAGTGCGGTGCTGGCTGTGGTTGTTACCCATACCCCACGAATGGCATTTGGGTCCCACGAAGGTGTGGGGGTAGGCGTGGGTGTTGGACTAGGTGTAGTAGTACCCCCACTATTATTGCCTTTTGAGCAGGATAAACCTACCAGAAGGCAACATAGCATGAAGCTGGATAAGGATAAACGGGGCAAATACATGGCAGCAGATTTATTAACGGCAACTTAATTAAAAAAATTATAAATTAATAAAAAGTTTTTAAATTTTTTTATTTAAGTATCTTTAGCGTACTTAACAGCCAAAACGACTGCTATGGAACAGGGAGCGAAGAAGTATATACATCCTGCGCAATGGGTACCCAGCACCTGGTTTGCTATGGGATTACCCTTTGTAGCCTTAGCTACTTCGAGTGCTATCATGTATAAAAACATGGGTATTTCGGATGCGCAGATTGCTTTTTGGACTTCCCTGATTATGTTGCCATGGACCCTGAAGCCTTTGTGGGGGCCTTTTTTAGAAATGTATAAAACCCGAAAGTTTTTTGTGTACACCACTCAAATACTTACCGGATGTTTATTTGCGCTGGTGGCATTGAGTTTACAGTTGGATCATTTTTTTGCGGTATCCATTGGCTTACTGGCCCTCATAGCGTTTAGTGGGGCAACGCACGATACAGCAGCTGATGGAGTGTACCTCAACGAGATGGATGTTAAACAACAGGCGCAATATGTGGGCTGGCAGGGTGCTTGTTATAATATTGCCAAAGTGCTATCGGGTGGGGTATTGGTGTATTTGGCAGGAGAGCTAGAGAAAAAATATGGGGTAACTACTGCCTGGAGTATCGTAATGTTCGTGTATGCGGGTATAATGGTGGTATTGGGTATTTACAATCGAAGTGCTATTCCCAATGGCATTGCTTCAACATCGGTTCATTCATTGAAAGAGGGTTTTGCAACGCTGAAAGATGTGATCATTAGTTTTTTTCAGAAAGAAAAGATTTGGTTCGGATTATGCTTTATTGTGTTGTATCGATTTGCTGAGGGACAAGCGATTAAAATTACACCACTATTTTTTAAGGCAGCGCGAACCGAGGGCGGATTGGGATTAAGTACTTCTCAAATAGGTGTACTGTATGGTGTATTTGGGGCTGCCGCATTTGTTTTAGGGTCAATTGCTGCAGGATATTTTGTATCGAATAAAGGGCTAACGCGTAAAACCCTTATGATCTTATGTACTTTTTTCAATGTGCCTTTTATGGCGTACGCCTATTTGGCCATTACGCAACCCGAAACGGTATATATAATTGGGGCTGCGGTGGCAATTGAGTACTTTGGTTATGGTTTTGGATTTGTAGGGTTAATATTATTTATCATGCAACAAATAGCACCGGGTAAATATAAGATGGCGCATTATGCATTTGGGAGCGGGCTTATGAATCTTGGTTTTATGATTCCATCGATGATCAGCGGATTTGTAAGTGATTATTTGGGCTATAAGGAATTTTTTATTTGGGTATTGATAGCCACTATTCCTGCATTCATTATTACCTGGTTGGTACCACTAAAAAAAATGGAATAAGATGTTGATTACCGGAACATTCATAGATGAAATAAGCCACGACATTCCCCATCAAAACTGGGGCGCGCCCGAATGGGCGCGCGATTTCGAACACATGAAAGCAGCAGGTATTGATACAGTGATTGTAATACGATGCGGCTACCGTCGTTTTATAACCTACCCTTCTGCCTACCTCACCATTGTACATGGTTGCTATACACCACCCATCGATTTAATCGACCTGTTCCTTACCCTTGCCGAGCAACACAATATGCAGCTGTATATTGGATTATATGATAGCGGTCACTATTGGGATACCGGTAATCTTCAACAAGAAATAGACACTAATCAATTTGTAATTGAAGAATTATGGCAGCAATACGGACGCAGAAAAGCATTCAAGGGTTGGTACCTCAGCACCGAAATTAGCCGTAAAACAAAAGGTGCCATAGAGGCATTTAGTAATATGGGTACCCATTGTAAACAAGTGAGCAACCAGCTACCGGTTTTTATATCCCCTTGGATAGATGGGAAAAAAGCAGTACTCGCAGCTTCCGGTAGTTTGAGTAAACAAGATGTTGTTTCGCTAAAGGAACATGAAGCTGAATGGGATGAAATATTTAGCGGGATCCATCAATCTATAGACGCAGTAGCGTTTCAAGACGGACAAATAGACTACCACGAGCTTGCCGATTTCTTCAGCCTGAACAAAAAACTTGCCGATAAGTATGGGCTGCAATGCTGGACGAATGCCGAAAGCTTCGACCGTGACATGCCGATAAAATTTTTCCCTATCAAATTCGAAAAGTTAAAATTAAAGTTAGAAGCTGCTCAGCAAGCGGGTTACGACAAAGCCATTACGTTTGAGTTCTCTCATTTTATGAGTCCGCAATCGGCATACATACAAGCACATCATTTATACAACAGATACCTCGAATACAAAACAGTTTATAATGTATAAAAAGAAATTTCTCTCCGCAGCTTTATGGGTATTTCCCCTTTTCATACTTGCTCAAACAAGTAACGGTGATATACTCCGCGGAACTTGGATTACGAATGTGGCCAGTAAAGCCATGCTTACACCCGAAAACGTAAAAGAAACAGTGGCGAAGTGCAAGCAAAATAACCTTACTGATATTTTTGTGGTGGTATGGAATAATGGGGTTACTATGTACCCAAGTGTGGTGGCTGCATCTTATATTGGCATTAAGCAATCTCCCATATACAATGGCTTTGATCCACTACAAGCATTTGTAGAAGAAGGACATAAAGCGGGATTAAAAGTACATGCCTGGTTTGAATTTGGTTTTTCGTATGCTTACAAAGACAGTAGCAATAAGGGTTGGTTGACAAAGTACCCACATTGGGCCGCTAAAAATGAGCGCGGACAATTATTACAAAAGAATGGATTTTATTGGTGGAATGCATTGAACCCCGAAGTACAAACATTGCTTACAAAGCTAGTATTGGAGGTTACACAAAAGTATAATGTAGATGGCGTACAAGGCGATGATCGCCTGCCGGCCATGCCGGCTGAAGGCGGATATGATGAGTATACAATTGCTTTATATAAAAAGGAACATGCAGGTGTTGCACCGCCTGCCAAAGCGAAAGACAGTGCATTTGTTCAGTGGAAAGCTAATAAGCTCAATGCTTTTGGAGAATCGCTATATAGAGCAGTAAAAAAAACTAAGCCTAATTGTTTGGTTACATGGGCTCCTAGTTTATATCCCTGGAGTAAGGAACAATATTTACAAGATTGGCCGGCTTGGGTAGCAGGTGGTTATGCCGATATGATTTTCCCGCAGCTTTATCGTTACGACATAAAGTCCTATGAAAGAATTTTAAAAGAGTTAGATGCGATTGTACCCGCATCCTATAAAAACAAAGTGTTTCCCGGAATACTAACTTCATTGGGTGACGGTTATAGGGTTAAACCGGAGATGTTGAGAGAGATGATGGAACTCAACCGCAAGTATGGTTTTAAAGGAGAAGTTTGGTTTTATTACGAAAGTATTCGCGAGGCGATTAGCCCCCTGTATAAATAATGAAATTTTTTTTATTCATCATAGGATTTCTTTTTTGTACCTGTGTAGCGCATACGCAAGATCTACGTGCAAAAAGAGAACAATCGCTAAAGGCCATGGCTGATAGTGTAGTGCAGTTGCCTTTTACAGCCGATTTGTATAAACCCTGGAAGGGAGCTTTTTGGGCTATGGAGTTGATGTTGTACAAGCCTGCTGGCTACGAAGAAAAGTTAAAAAAAATACTGGAAAAATTTGCAACGTATCCTGAATCTATGCAATGGATATTATTGCAAAATACGTTTACACTCTTTCCTAGAAAATATGCAAATGCCATTAGGCAGCAATTTGATAAGGCCAAGACTGATCGACTGAAAGCCCTAATGTATGCTTATTGTAAAGAAGCCGGTATGACTATTTCTACAGTAATAACTGATTCTTTTTTTCAATCGGATTATTATAGAAGAGCCATTGCATACTATACAAAACCTGTACAATCGGTTTTTAAAGAAAAAGATTTTTTATCGCCTCAATTTTTACCAAAAGAAAACCTATTGGTTAGCTTTCAGTATCGCGATAGAAATATACCCGGCTATTTAATGATCAGAACTGAGCATGGCGATTGGCTGAAAGATGCTTCCGGTAAGCCTTTACGCTTTACGCAGTTGGCGCGCTCTATTACTAATATGCCGTATTTTTTAACGAATGGAAATACACCACAAGGATTATATCGTGTGAATGGATTTGATATTTCTACGAATAGTTGGATAGGACCTACCACTAACTTACAAATAGTAATGCCTTTTGAAACAGAAGTAAGTAAACCGTTTTTTACAGATACAACAAATGCCACTTCAAGTTATGGTTCTTTGCTTGGAAGTTTTGCAAAAAACAATGAACTGTGGGAGTCATACTGGGCGGGCTTCTTGGGGCGATCTGAAATTATTGCACATGGTACTACCATTCCGGAATGGTTTTATAAAGAACAGCCGTATTATCCCTGCACACCCTCATTGGGTTGTTTGTGCAGCCCTGAGATATGGGATAAAAACGGGAAGCTTGTATCCAGTGTTCAACAACAATGGATACAGCTTGTACAGCAGCTTCCCGCAAAGCCCAACTGGTTATTGGTAGTTGAGCTTTAAACGCACCTACTTTTGTTTTCTTAGATATAAATTACCGTACGTTGAGTTTAACCTATACGCAGGGCCTTTACCTGTAGTAGCCGTAATAGAAGTATAGAAATCTTTTTCTGTTTTATCGGTAAGACTTAATTGCATATTGGTATAAATCTGTCCGTATTTAGTAGTAGCACTTACTGTTCCTACCTGTGGCTCCTGAATTGAAGCATCTATGCCACCATATGTTGCGTTTACTGTTATAGGGCCATTAAAATTGGTAAGCTCAACAGTTCCATAGGTGGCTTTAACTCCGGTAGTTATATTGGCCGGTACTCTTACTTCTACAGTTATTTCAATATCAACATTACTACCCCAATAATTTAAATTTGTTTTTCCATTCTTTTGCATATACTCATTCCAAGCTTCTTTTGTTTTGAAAGTAAGCTTGTCCTTACTATTTCTTTCTTGCACTGTATATACACGTGGAAGTTTATCAAAATCTTTTATCTTACCGGTGATGGTGATAGCATCATTTTCTTTTTTTTCTTCTAGCACAAACGCATCATTATTGTCACCGCCATTAATGCTTACAGACGCTGTAGTGGCTACTTCATTTTTATCCCATGTGCTGAATTTGATAACTTTTGGGAAGTCGAAGCTGAAATTTATTTCTTTTGCCGCTACCGTAGAGATACTTTTATTTACGATAGTTTGGGCATTGAGAGAGCCTATGAGCATGCATACGCATGCTAGTAATGTTGTTTTCATACAAAAAATTTAGTGTGTTATTTTTTGCGGAGATAGATCTTACCCCAATTAGATTTTAGGGAGATATCGGTACCGCCACCATTAAGTTTCCCTTTTACGGAGTTGCTGCCATAGCGAACCATTTCATCTGTTTTCTCTATATCAAATTTAAAATCAGATGCTGCATAAATATCGCCGTAAGGGGTACTTAAGCTCATATTGGCTTTAAGTATGGTAGGCATGGTTACATCTACTCTTCCATAAACAGAAACAATAGATATTGGGCCTTTAACTGTATTACCTAGTTCTGCATCAATTTGTCCGTATATGGTTTTAACGGTCATAGGTCCGGTTACATTATCTAAATCAATATCATTATAGGTGCAGGATACCTCAATTTCATTTTCAATATTTTTGAATTTTACTTTTGAATGATTCATCACTTTATCGTGTTGAAAGAAAACAGTCACCCCTTTGGGTACTTTAATCAGAATTTTGTTGGGATCTTTTCTGCCTACTTGTCTTATTTCAACATTACCTCCTTTATCGCTTACGTTTACACCCAAGCCGGTATTATCGTCTAATCCTGTTCCATTGATAACGCGTAAACCTTTAGCACGCTCATCTTCTTCATCGCGACCAGATGTGTTCGTGATAATAATTTCGTTTCCATTGTATCCTTCAATGGTGGCACCACTGAGGTAGATACTAAGTTTGCCG
>JAIEQT010000267.1 GCA_019747455.1 Chitinophagaceae bacterium
ACCTCGATGAAGAACAAGCTTGGATGTTGATTGAATCAGCCAAAAAATTTGCAGATCAGGAAATGGCGCCTTACTACAAAGAAATGGATGAAACACCTGTTCGCTATGATGGAAAAGGAAACGTACTCACACATCCCTGTTTGAAAAGAATTATACCGATAGCCGCAGAACAAGGCTGGATTGGCGGTACAGCCAATTTTGAACATGGAGGTATGCAGTTACCGGAAATGATCAATGGTACGGCTCATCATATTTTTCAAGCGGCTAATAATGGTGTAGAAGGATATCTTGGATTATCGGCCGGAGCAGCAGGTTTGATCACGAGCTTTGGTTCCCCTGCACAAATAAAAAAATTTGTTCCACCGATATTTGAAGGAAGATGGCAAGGTACTATGGCGCTTACCGAACCACAGGCCGGAAGCTCCCTAAGCGATATTACCACAAACGCAAAACATATTGAGGGAGATCAATATGCTATTCATGGACAAAAAATATTTATTTCAGGGGGGCAACATGAAGCCTGTGAAAACTTTGTACATCTTACCCTGGCAAGGATTGAAGGGGCGCCCGCAGGAACAAAAGGTATTTCTTTATTCATCATTCCAAAATTTCGATTTACACAATCAGAAACTTTGGAGTATAACGATGTTTATTGCGCAGGTGATTTCCAAAAAATGGGACAAAAAGGATATGCCACCACTCATTTAACTTTTGGAGATAATAATGATTGCATTGGGTATTTAGTGGGAGAACCACATAAAGGATTGAGCTATATGTTTCAAATGATGAATGGTGCCAGAATTAGCGTTGGCTTATCTGCCGCATCAGTTACCATGGCTGCTTATCAGGCCTCTTTGCAATATTGTAAAGAAAGACCGCAGGGAAGACTCATCAGCGAAAAAAATCCTTTGCAGCCCCCCACCCTTATTATCAATCATCCAGATGTGCAACGTATGTTGCTTACACAAAAAGCTATTGCAGAAGGATCTCTATCATTAGGCATGGAGTGTAATAAATTATTTGACCTAGTACATGCAGGAGAAGGAGAAGAAAAACATAGTAATTGGCTCTTGCTGGAAATACTTACGCCTATTATCAAAACCTATGCTGCTGAACAAGGGTCGAGATCCGCAGCATTGGCTATTCAAACGCTGGGGGGGTATGGCTTTACAACTGATTTTCCGGTACAACAACATTATCGAGATTTAAAAATCATGTCGTTATATGAAGGCACTACCGGTATCCAATCGCTCGATTTACTAGGGAGAAAAGTTACCATGGAAAATGGTAAGGCTTTGCAAATGCTTGCAACGGTTATTCAAGCCACTATTCAAGAAGCGCTTACTATGCAATCCACCGTAAATTGTGCCAATCAATTAGCCGAAAATGTAATACAAATGCAAAAAGTGTTAGCTAAACTCCTCCCACTTGCAGCAGAAGGAAAAACGGATCTGTTTCTAGCCGATGCTACTGTATTTTTAGAAATGGTTAGCTATACCGTAATCGGTTGGCAGTGGTTGAAAATGGGTATCATAGCCGCTAAGCAACTACATGATAATCCCCAAGAAAACAGATCATTTTATGAAGGTAAAATACATACCATGAAATTTTATTTTGCTTATGAAATGCCTCATGCAGCAGCTTGCGCAAAAACATTATTAACAATGAGTGGATTAAGCTTTGTAAAAGACCACGAACTTTTTGCTTAGCAGGCAGCCAAGACGTTGTTTTAGCTATCTTTACAGCCTATCAATAAAGAAAAGTATATGTTGAAAATAGGGGTATTTGGTGTAGGGCATTTAGGGAAGTTTCACCTTAATAACTGGAAAGAAATAGAGGGCGTTAAATTAATTGGCTTTTTTGATCCTAATAATGATAATGCCAATGCAGTTACGGAACAATATGGATTGAAAAGGTTCATGGATGAAGACAAATTAATTGATGCCTGTGACGCTATTGATGTTATTACGCCAACAAATCATCACTTCGATATATGCATGAAAGCCATTAGAAAAGGTAAACATGTATTCGTTGAAAAACCTATCACGCATACGATTAAAGAAGGGAGAGATCTGGTGGATATGGTTAGAGAAGCAAACGTCAAATTACAGGTAGGACATGTAGAAAGATTTAATCCTGCTTTTTTAGCCATAAAAGATGTACCACTAAACCCGATGTTTATTGAGGTGCATAGATTAGCACAGTTTAATCCGCGTGGTACGGAAGTAAGCGTTATCCTGGATCTGATGATTCATGATATCGACATTATTTTGAGTCTCGTAAAAAGTGATGTAAAAAGTATTGCTGCAAGCGGTGTGAATGTAATGACCGAAACACCAGATATTGCCAACGTAAGAATTGAATTTAATAATGGTTGTGTGGCCAATCTTACTAGTAGTAGAATAAGCATGAAGAAAATGCGTAAAATGAGGTTGTTCCAAAAAGATGCTTATATCGGAATCGATTTCTTAGAAAAGAAAACGGAAATCATCAAACTAAAACAACCTAATGATACAGGTGTTTTTTCTTTTGACATTGATACACAAAATGGAAAGAAAACAATTGCTATTGCAACGCCGGCTGTTGAGCCGTTGAATGCCATCAAATTGGAACTTCAGGCTTTTGTTGATGCCATCCATAATAATACACCTACTATTGTAAGCGAGATCGACGGCTTTTTAGCCATGGAGGTAGCGCACCAAATTTTAGAAAAAATAAACAGTACGAGTATCCTTGTATAATGCAAATTCAGCCTACCATACAACATAATAATCCCGTTTTAATAATAACAAACGGAGAAAAATTGGCAACAAAAGCTAAGCTGGTAAAACTGTATTCAAAATCTTTCCCTACCTGGAAACTTTTATGCAAAAGAGCCATTGATATTATAGGAGCCATTGGTTTATTTGTTTTACTAAGCCCTCTATTTTTATTTATTGCTATCAAAACTTTATTGCATTCTAAAGGTGGGATCATTTACTCGCAAGAACGAATAGGATTAAAGGGTAACCCATTTATTATTTATAAGTTTAGAAGCATGATAGCAAATGCCGAAAAAAATGGCCCTGAGCTATCTTCTGTATACGATGAAAGAATAACAAAATGGGGGAAGTTTATGAGAAAGTGGAAATTGGATGAACTGCCCCAACTATGGAATATATTAATCGGCGATATGAGCTTTGTTGGCCCCCGCCCTGAGAGAAAAGTATATATCGATCAGTTGATGGATATCAACCCTTCTTACGCTTATTTACTAAATAGAAAACCAGGATTAACCTCTTTGGGCATGATTGAGTTTGGCTATGCAACTACCTTATCGGAAATGACAACTCGCATGGAATACGATTTACAGTATATTGAAAATCCATCTTTGAGGAAAGATTTTCAAATTATTTGTAAAACATTATTACTAATACTATCCGGAAAAGGCAAATAATGCCTGCACATTTTACTATACTACATGCCGCGGAGATAGATATTATTCAATGGGAGCAAACATTGAAAAAAAATACCACCAAAGCCTCTATCTATATGGATCCTGCTTATCTCAGCACTATAACAGATAATTGGCTGGCCGTAGTTAATGCAGATTATAGCGTAATAACCGCTATACCTTTTAAAAAAAAATGGGGCATTGCTTACGCCTATACTGCTCCCTTTGTACAAGCTACCAGTATTATTGGGGATCTATCTCATAATACCAAACAAACAATCATCCATACCATTCAAAAAAAACTATTATATGGCACATTGGCTTCATATGATATCAATTCGTTGAACATAGGAGAAACAAAAACTAATTTTTTATTACCATTGAATAGATCCTATGAAATAATACATGAAAATTTCACCAATGATCTAAAAAAAAATATTACTAAAGCAGCAAAAAAAGAATTAGTATACGACAGTACAAATAATTTGAACGAAGCTATCCACTTATATATATCTATTAATGGGCATAAAACACCCCACATACAAAAAGGCATATATGATAGACTCAAAAAATACTGTACGCAAAATCAATCTAACTACCATATTAGATCAGTAAAAGATAAGTATGGAAATCTTGTAGCTACAACATTACTGCTGGTAAAATATGGCAGGATATACAACTTACTAAATACTGTAACTACCCACGGAAGAAGGCTTCAGGCAAACCATTGGTTATTCCATAAGATACTAGAAGAGTTTTCCAATAGCTGTATGATTTTTGATTTTGAAGGATCTTCTATTCCCGGAATAAGAAGTTTCTATCGAGGCTTTAGCCCTTTAGAGGAAGCATACACTATTTTAAAATATAATCGCCTACCTTTCCCCTTATCCGTTTTACCCTAACTTACTTTCCTGTAATAAAGATTCAGCTATTAATAAATCAACGGGACGTGTGATTTTTAGGTTTCGATAATCACCCTCTATTAAATATACTTTTGCTCCCGAAGCTTCTACAACAGTTGCCTCATCGGTAAAGGCCGGCACATAAGTTTGCTCAAAAGCAGGAAGTAAGATTTCTGTTTTGAAAGTTTGGGGTGTTTGTACAATTCTTACCGCATTTCGATCGATTACGTTATGCACAGATCCTTCTTGAATACGAATGCTATCAGTTGCAGCAACAGCAGGAATAGCGCTTCCTTTTTCCAGCGCCTGATAAAAACAGCGGGTAATGAGTTCTGCTGAAACCATACATCTAACGCCATCATGTACAAATACAATACCCTGTTCTTGTATTAAAGCCAATCCGTTTTTAACAGATTGAAAACGAGTACTACCGCCTTCTGTAATAAGTATCTGTTGATCGAATTGACTCACTAATTTCTCACCGGCCTCTATATACTCTTTGGGAAGCACTAAAATAATAATAATATCATCGAAGGTTGATAAGAACGCTTGTATAGTATACCAAAGAACCGGCTTGCCATGTAATATCAAAAATTGTTTGGGCGTAGCTGTTCCCATTCTGGTACCTGTACCGGCTGCGGTAATGACGGCAAATTTTTTCATGCTTACTTATAAATAGCTATTTCATATAACCCGTGATTATTTCTTACCCCTCTATACATTCCTTCACTATTAAAAATCAAGGCCGCATTACCTTGCGCATCCACCCCAATCATACCGCCTTCTCCATTTACAGCAACAAGCTTTTGGTGTACAACCATCTGCATCGCTTCTTCCAAACTTAATCCTTTATACTCCATTAAGCAGCTCACATCATAAGCCGCCACAGCGCGAATAAATAACTCACCATGTCCGGTACAACTAATAGCACATGTTCTATTATTCGCATAGGTTCCGGCACCAATCAAAGGGGTATCCCCTATTCGACCATATTGCTTGTTTGTCATACCACCTGTAGATGTTGCAGCAGCGATATTTCCGTATTCATCGCAAGCAACGGCCCCCACTGTCCCAAATTTTTTATCTTTTACCAGTACTTCTAGCTTACTATCATGATCCAACAAGTAGGCATCTGAATCTCGAACTGCCAACCACTGATCATATCTAAATTGAGAAAAGAAATAGTCATCCGATTCCACTGCTAATCCTTGTTTACTAGCAAATTCATTAGCACCCGCTCCACTCAAAAACACATGGTCGCTATTACGCATCACTCGAGTAGCCAGCTCAATAGGATTTTTAATATTTTTTACACCGGCCACTGCTCCTGCTGCTAGATTGATTCCATCCATAATAGCAGCATCCATTTCATGCATTCCTTGTTTAGTAAATACAGATCCTCTGCCGGCATTAAACAATATATTATTCTCTAATGCTATAACAGCTTCTTTTACTGCGTCCACAGCTCTACCGCCGTTTGCGAGCATCGAGTACCCTATATCAAGCGCCTCCGTTAGTCCATCGGTATATGCCTGCTCTAATGCAGGAGTCATATCTGATCGTAAAATAGTTCCGGCACCTCCATGTATAGCAATAGTATAATTACCCATAAATTATGTTAGCTTCTATCTTGAAATTAAATTGTTGCATTCTTTTAATAATATATCTTTATTAATGGCTATGGTTCCCACTTCTTCACAAACTAAACCTCCTGCGATATTGGCCATCTCAGCGGCCAGTTGCATATCATTTGTGATAGCTAGCACCAAAGAAGCAACAGCAATAACCGTATCGCCCGCGCCACTTACATCTGCAATATTGCGAACATGTGTGGGTATTAAAGCATGCTTATGCTTATCCTTATAAAAAACGCCATGTTCAGATAAAGTGATCAATGATATATCGTGCCCTAATACCGCTTGTAATTGATCATGCACATTACTAAGTGAGCTTTCCGTTGGCAGTATTTGCGCTATATTCAAGCCATCTTTTACTTCTTTCAAATTAGGTTTAAACAGGCTTACCCCTTTATAACTCAAAAAATTCTTCTTTTTGGGATCCACCGCTATTACAATATTTTTTGCTTTTGATAAAGCAATAATGCTACTGATAACTCTTTCTGTAAGTACGCCTTTATTATAATCTTCCAGAATTACTACATCTACTTTTTCTTCCTCAATACAGCGGGTAAATGAATCAATCAATACATTTTCTTGGTCTTCAAGCAAATCGCTGGTAACCTCGGTATCTAAGCGCATCATTTGTTGATTACGCCCCATGATACGTGTTTTATTTGTAGTAATTCTACCCTCATACGCAATGGTATAGTTGGTAGATATTTGCTTTTCTTCCATCAACCGCCTTAAAGT
>JAIEQT010000401.1 GCA_019747455.1 Chitinophagaceae bacterium
CATAGCCACACTCAAAAACTATGATATTGCGATTCAACGTATAGCTGCAACAGTTGGCCCTACCGTTACACTCTACGAAATTGTTCCTGCCCCCGGTGTACGTATTAGTAGAATCAAGAATTTAGAAGATGATATCGCACTTAGCTTGGCCGCCCTTGGTATTCGTATCATCGCACCTATACCCGGTAAAGGTACCATAGGTATTGAAGTACCCAATGTGAGAAAAACGGTAGTGAGCATGAAAACCTTGCTCGCCAGTGATAAGTTCCAAACCAGTGCCCATTCATTACCTATAGCTATCGGGAAAAAAATTGATAATGATAATTTTATAGTTGATTTAGCAGCCATGCCCCACCTATTAATGGCTGGTGCAACCGGACAAGGTAAATCAGTAGGACTCAATGCTATATTGGTTTCTCTCTTATATAAGAAACATCCTTCGCAGTTAAAATTCGTATTGGTAGATCCTAAAAAAGTGGAACTTAGTTTATACCGTGTTATCGAAAAACATTTCTTGGCAAAACTGCCGGGCGAAGAAGAGTCGATTATTACAGACACCAAGAAAGTTGTATATACCCTCAATGCTTTATGTATTGAAATGGATAATCGATACGATTTGTTGAAAGAAGCCGGCTGTAGAAATATCAAAGAATATAATGAGAAATTCACTGCTCGGAAATTAAGTCCGGAAAAAGGCCATCAATACCTACCCTTTATCGTATTAGTGGTTGATGAGTTTGCAGATCTGATCATGACAGCAGGTAAAGAGGTAGAAATGCCTATTGCTCGATTGGCGCAATTAGCACGTGCCATCGGTATTCATTTGATCATCGCCACGCAACGACCTTCTGTTAATATTATTACGGGTACTATCAAAGCAAATTTCCCGGCACGTATAGCTTTTAAAGTATCCAGCAAAGTAGATAGTAGAACAATTTTAGATGCCGGTGGCGCTGAACAATTGATCGGTAAAGGGGATATGCTAGTGAGCTATAACGGTGAAATTACCCGTTTACAATGCGCCTTTGTAGACACCCCCGAGGTAGAAAGTATTTGCGAGTTTATTGGTGATCAAAGAGGGTACCCACAAGCATTTTTACTACCGGAATATGTAGATGAAAAAGAAATGGAAGGGAAAGATTTTGATGCCAGTGATAAAGATCCGCTATTCGAAGATGCGGCTCGTTTAATTGTACAAAGTCAGATGGGTTCCACTTCATTGATACAACGAAGAATGAAACTGGGGTATAATAGAGCAGGCAGGCTAATGGATCAGCTAGAAGCTGCAGGTGTTGTAGGGCCAAACCAGGGTAGTAAAGCAAGAGAAGTGTTGTATAAAACAGAGCATGAATTACAGGAGTTTTTAGACTCAATGATGTAATTTTCACCGATTTCCAGTAAACTTCGCCGAGCCTTTTTAGTCAAACACATGCTAAAACCTATATTTGCACCCTAAAACAAGTAGATGCGGAACATATACCTATCCTTTTTTTTATTGGTTTCTTCTCTTACTGTAATTGCACAAAATGATCCGGCCGCTAAAAAAGTTATCGATGCATTTGGTTCAAAAGTGAAAGCATCAAACGGTATCAATGCAGCTTTTATTTTAAATTCTTTTACAAGTAAGGGTAGATCTACTGGCTCTAAAGCACTTACCTTAAGTATGCGCGGCGAAAAATATGTGTTGAAGCAGGGTAAAACAGAAATTATTTGTGATGGGAAAGATATATACAATTTTGATGGAGCCAAAACCATTACCAAATCCTCTGTTGAAGAAGGTGCTCAAACGTTGAGTCCACAAAAATTACTTGCCGGATCTTACGATAAAGATTTTACTTACAAACTCGTTTCATCATCAGGTAACACCAATGAGATTGAGTTAAAGCCAATCGATAATAGAAAAAATTTTCAGAAAGTAAATTTGTTTTTCGATAAAGCAAAGAGTACATTAACCAAAGCTCGCATTCTGGATAAGAGTAATAATATTACTGAGCTAAAAGTGAATGCAATTAATCTTAACGCAAATTTATCGGACGCTTTATTTGTGTTCAACCCTAAAAAATACCCCAAAGACGCGGAGATAATCGACTAAAAAATGTAGATTGAATTTTATTTCAATCTATGCGATACCTTGTTATTTTATTTTCCATATTAGCCGTACATACGACCGCACAATACAGTGTACGGTTCGTTGTAACAGCTGCCGCTACTCGTTTTAATGAAGATATTTACCTAAGCGGTAACTTTAATAATTGGAATCCTCGCGATGAGAATTATAAACTCAAACCCTTTGGCGGCTCACGAAAAAGCATCGTTTTGAAAGATGTGGCGGCAGGTACTTACGCTTTTAAGTTCACACGTGGAAGTACAGCTAGCATTGAATCTACTGCCGATGGTAGAGATATTGCAGACAGGATTGTAGAAGTTACCGGAGATATTTCCAACGAATTTACCATTGCCGGATGGAAAGATGATTATCCCCAAAAACCAAAACGATATACGGCAAGTACACAAGTAAGAATAATAGATACCGCTTTCAACATCCCACAATTAAATAGGAAAAGAAGAATATGGGTTTATTTGCCGAAGAACTACGCAAGCGTTGGCAGAGCATTTCCGGTACTTTATATGCACGATGGACAAAATCTTTTTAATGAACAAACAGCTTTTGCAGAGGAATGGGGGGTAGACGAGTGTTTAGATACACTACAAGCCAGGCTTGGTAAAGAATGTATTGTTGTGGGTATTGATAATGGCGGTGAGAAACGTATGCAAGAATATAATCCTTATGATCATGTACAATATGGTAAAGGAGAAGGGGCAGCCTATGTTGATTTTATTGCGAAAACACTAAAACCTTTCATCGATTCTAAATATCGAACGCGTAAGGGAGCTGATTATACCTATATAGCAGGGAGTAGTATGGGTGGATTAATCAGTTGGTATGCCATGATGAAATATCCAGATATTTTTGGAGGAGCAGGTGTTTTTTCCCCCTCATTTTGGGTATCGCCCCAGGTAGCTATCGATGCCACTATGTATAAAACAAGTACAAAGCCAAGATTCTACTTTTATATGGGACAAAAAGAGCATCCTGTAATGTTACCCGGTATGAACAATATTGTAGATATATTAAAGAAGCAGCCTCAATACGATATTCGTACCGTTATCAACCCACTCGGAGAACACAAAGAGCGCTATTGGCGAGAAGAGTTTCCGTCATTTTATAAATGGATGAGTATAAATTGGTAGCATGAAAAGATTTTTTTTACTTCTTTTAGTTGTTGTCGCATCAAGTCAAATTCGTGCACAACCTGAAACCCGTATCCCGTATCCCGCAACCCGCAACCCGTTACCTTCCGTTTCTCAACTTCATTGGCTAGCCAACCCTTTTTACTTATTTCTTCATTTTGGTCCGAATACTTTTACAGGGAAGGAATGGGGCGATGGTAAAGAGAAAACAGAAATATTTAATCCTACCGAATTGGATTGTGAACAATGGTGTAAGGTTGCCAAATCCGCTGGTGCAAAGGGTTTGATCATTACAGCCAAACATCACGATGGCTTTTGTTTATGGCCGAGCAAATTTTCTACACATACTGTTAGAGAAGCTGGGTTTAAGAGAGATATATTGGCCGAGCTGTCAGTTGCCTGTAAAAAATATGGATTGTTATTTGGTGTTTATTTATCGCCTTGGGATAGAAATCATCCTGACTATGGAACAGAAAAATACAATGATATCTATGTGGGAATGATGAAAGAAATTTTTCAAAATTATGGACCTATATGGGAGCTTTGGTGGGATGGTGCAAACGGAGAAGGTCCTAACGGTAAAAAGCAAGTTTACGATTGGAAAAGATATGAGTCTTTTGTTAGGTCAAATAGCCCGCAAACAGTTGTGTTTAGTGATATTGGTCCGGATATACGATGGGTGGGTAATGAGCAAGGTTTTGCGGGTGAAACAAATTGGGCTTTATTAGATACTATTGGTTTTAAACGAGGAGAAGGCGCACCCCCAAATGATAGTTTGCAAATGGGTAATTACAGAGGGAAATTTTTTATGCCTGCCGAAGTAGATGTAAGCATTCGTAAAGGATGGTTCTTCCGAGAAACAGAAAATGAAACAGTGAAATCGGCAGACCAACTCATGGAGATTTATTTAAAATCAGTAGGAAGAAATGCCAATCTATTATTGAATGTACCACCAACAAACCAAGGTAAAATTCATGAAAAAGATTCAGCAGTACTTATCGAATTTGCCGCCAAACGCGAATTTTTATTAAGTAAAAATATATTACAGAAAGCCATTTGTAATATCGCTGAACCAGATAAAAATAACCCAACAAAAAAATATACTTGGTATTATATTTTGAAAGAACCTGTTGCCATGCATGGACTTCATTTGAAAGAAGACCTCTTATACGGACAAAAAATTGCCTCTCTTCAAATTACCGTCAGCAATAGGGGCCAAGCCGTTTTTCGTAAAACTATTACTACTATTGGGAATAACCGAATTATCATTTTCCCAGAACCTGTGCAAGCTTCTGAAGTAGCCATAGTGGTATTGGATAGTAAAGGCATGCCCGTGATAAAAGAGGTAAGAGGGTTTTAGGTTAAAGCAATCTCTTCAAATATTTCACATAATTCAACCGGCTTGCTAAAAAAAGGGGAGTGGCTGGTAGCCTCTTTATGCCAGTTCCAGGCGCCATGCCATGAACCGTGAATAAGAACGAATGTTTTCATGATGATTGTTTTTATACCAATCGATTTTTGTTGAAATCTTAGTTATTACATACCTTACCTCTTAGTTTCTATTATCAATCTAAATAATAATACTATGATCAAGTTTCTTAAATGGGCAGCAGGAATTATCATCTTATTGGGGCTATTATTCTATTTTGTAGGTATCCCCTATATTAAAACACAAACCAAGAAAAAGAGTCCTCAAGAAACCGTATTATTTGGAGATAGTATCGATGGAAAAAATATTAAACTCACCGTAGTCTATTGCAAACCGGCAAAAAGGGTAGGGTTATTTTTGGTGGACTAGTACCCTTTGGTAAAGTATGGCGTACAGGAGCTAATGAAAATACAGTTTTTACAACGGATAAGGACTTAACTATCAACGGTAAAAAATTACCTGCAGGGGAATATTCTTTATGGACAATCCCCGGAAAAGATAAATGGACGGTTATTTGGAATAAGAAGCAATATGCCTGGGGGGTAAAAATTGGAGAAGTAGCCAGTAGGGAAGCTGAACACGATGCCATCCAAGTTGAGGTACCCGTTCAAACACAGGCGCCGGGTTTGGAGCAATTTAAAATTGCTTTTGAGAAAAATGATAAATCGATTAATCTTATCCTGGCATGGGATACTACTAAGGTTACTGTGCCAATGGATTTTTAATTATTATCAGTTGGTTTCCATAAGCGCTGTTTTTGCAGCTTCCCAACCGATAATGGCTGTTTTACGGGTATTACCCCATCGGTATTTTTAAGAGGGCTTCCCACACTTTTATCTGGAAGTTGGTTCCTTTTAAATGTAATTTTATTTCACTTAATTTACTCCAATCGTTTTGAAAAATAAAAAGCGCATGTTGTTATTCAAACATAGCTAAAAATTGAACTACAAATTTTCATCTTATATTATTTGATAAAAACCCGAATCTTGCTATAATTCCTTTTTTGTATAAGTTTATTTCACCAAGAAAGTAATGCCTTCCAGCGCTAATTTGGTATTAGGAAATACGTCGGTTGTTTCGGCTAAAAATTCATCCAGCATTTCGTACTTGCTGGAAAAATGTCCGATCAGTAGTTCTTGTACACCCGCATCTTTGGCTGTTTGAGCGGCTTGAATGGTAGTAGAGTGAAAACGCGTTGCAGCACGCTCTTCTAGATTTTTTAAATAAGTTGTTTCGTGATATAGTACTGTTACGTCCTTCGCTTTAACCGCTATCGATTCATCATAAATAGTATCGGCACAAAATGCATAACTAACAGGAGGTGTGCCCGGTTTGGTAACCGTTTCATTTAAAATGATTTGACCATCCTTGGTAATATAGTCTTCCCCGTTCTTTAGTGCATTAAAATAAGCGGCGGGTATGGCTGCTGCCACTGCTTTGTCTTTATCAATTTTGCGGGGCGATTTTTTCTCCCTCACAATAAAACCCCAGCAAGGTATACGGTGTTGTGTGGTAAAGGTTTCAACTGTAAACCGAGGCTGGTCGCAAATAATACCCTCCAATTCCAATGCATGAAATACAAGTTCAAACGGAAGTTTTGTGGCAGCCACTTGTAATTGTAAGTCTATAATTTCTTTTAAAGGGGCAGGGGCGTATAAATGAAGTGGGTATTCTCGCCCTAAAAGTCCCATACTGGTTATAAGACCTATCAGGCCAAAATAATGATCACCATGTAAATGGGAGATGAAAATATGATTCAGCTTGCCTCTTTTTACTTTGTATTTGGCCAATTGCATCTGTGTACCTTCCCCACAATCCAATAATAATACCTGATCTGCTAATGTAATGATTTGTGCGGTAGGGTGCCGCTCATAAGCCGGAAGTGCAGAATTATTACCTAAAATGGTTACGCCAAACATGGGGTTAGTTCAGTATTGAAATAGACAAATAACAATTTTTTATGCTGCATTATGCATTGAAAATCTACCTTTACAGCCCTTAAAACGGTCATATTAACAGGTATAGTACA
>JAIEQT010000165.1 GCA_019747455.1 Chitinophagaceae bacterium
GTGCTTCCATAAGCTCCATAGTAGCCCTAATAGCATCGGGCATATACATCATGGGTAAATAAGTATCTTCTCGTAAAAAGCAGGTATATTTTTTAGATTCCAATGCTTCCAAATAAATCTCTACTGCATAATCTGTGGTGCCGCCACCAGGTGCCGATTTATAACTGATCAATCCTGGATAACGAATACTCCTAACATCTACTCCATAACGCTGGTGATAATAATTACACCAAAACTCGCCTGCATATTTACTGATTCCATATACAGTTGTTGGTTCAATAACCGTTTTTTGCGGGCACATCTGTTTAGGAGAAGTTGGACCGAAAACAGCAATACTGCTTGGCCAATAAACCTTATGTAATTTTTCTTCGCGGGCAATATCCAGTACATTCAATAAACCCTGCATATTCAAATGCCAAGCTAAATTTGGATTTTTTTCTCCCGTTGCTGAAAGAATGGCAGCTAATAAATATATCTGGGTTATATTTTGTCTGATTACTTGTACATGAAGCATTTCTTTATTCATAACATCCAAACTTACATACGGACCGGTTCCCTTTAATAATGGGTTTTCTTCCCGTAAATCTGACGCTACTACATTGGCATCCCCGTATTGCTTTCGTAAGGCAAGCGTAAGTTCAACGCCTATTTGTCCGGATGCTCCAATAACCAATATTTTATCTTTTAGCACAGCCATGGCAATCGTTTGTTCAACAAAGATACGAGTTGCGGGTTACGGGTTTTCGTGAGAATGCCATAATTTTACACATAAGCTTTTACTCCCTTATACCTTATACCTTATAAACTTTATAAACCAAATGCTCCCTTCCTACCTTACCAATATATTCTCAAAGCAATCTTACGATCCTGATAACTTTTTTCTTATTGCCGGTCCCTGTGTGGTAGAAAGCGAAGAATTAGTAATGGAAGTTGCTGATAAAGTGTATAGCATTTGTAAGAACTTAGGTATACCATATGTATTTAAAGCTAGTTATAGAAAAGCCAATAGAACGAGCGCGAGCTCTTTTACAGGGATTGGTGATGACAATGGACTCTCATTAATAAAAAAAGTTGGCGATACCTATCAGCTACCTACTACATCGGATATTCATGCGCATGAAGAAGCTGCCATGGCGGCGCCGTATATTGATATATTACAAATACCGGCTTTCTTATGCCGACAAACAGACTTATTAGAAGCAGCGGCGGTTACTGATCGAATTGTAAATGTAAAAAAGGGACAATTCCTTAGCGGTGCTTCTATGAAATTTGCGGTTGATAAAATTCGGAAAGCAGGTAACCAACAGATCATGCTCACGGAAAGAGGAACAACTTTCGGATATCAGGATCTTGTGGTGGATTATCGAAATATCCCTATCATGCAAGCCGAACAAGTACCTGTAATTATGGATTGTACGCATTCTTTACAACAACCCAATCAAACATCTGGCATAACAGGAGGAAATCCACAAATGATCGGAACGATCGCCAAAGCAGCAATTGCTACAGGTGCCAATGGTTTATTCATAGAAACACATCCGAATCCGGCCGTTGCAAAAAGTGATGGTGCTAACATGCTGCCGCTACATTTATTGGAGCCTTTACTAGTGCAGGTAGTAAAACTGAGAAAAACAGTTGTTGAAATAAATATCTAATGGGAAGCCCCACAAAACGCCAGCTTTCTTTGTTTACGGCTATTTGCCTTGTAATTGCCAATATGGTTGGCAGTGGTGTTTATACAAGTTTAGGTTTTCAGTTAGGTTCCTTGCAACATCTATTCTCCGTTCTTTTGTTATGGGTTGTAGGTGGAATCATTGCTATTTGTGGGGCGTTAGTATATGCTGAACTATCAATCGAATTCCCGGAGAATGGCGGAGAAGTAAATTTCTTAACCAAGCTCTATAACCCTGCAACCGGTTTTTTAGCCGGATGGATATCAACACTTGCGGGGTTTGCTGCACCAGTTGCCATTGTATGTACCGCCATTGGCAAATATGGGATCACTTTTATACCGCTACCTCCCAATGAACTGGCTATAATAGTGCTGGTATTCATAACAGTACTACACGCCAGTACTATCCATGTGAGTACCAGGTTCCATCAATTGAGTACTGTATTAAATATAGCAATTATGATCTTTATCATTATTAGCGCTTGGATACACACTCCCTATCAATCTATTGATATATCACCTGATACTGCTGCCTGGAAAGAGATAGCATACTCAGGTAATTTTCCTGTCAATCTGCATTGGGTTATTTATGCCTATACCGGTTGGAATGCAGCTACCTATATTGCAGGAGAGATACAAAACCCCAAAAAAAACTTACCACTCGCTTTATTTATTGGCACCATACTAGTAACCATTTTATACCTGTTGCTTAATCATGCTTTTTTACTTAGTGCTCCCGTATCCTCCCTTCGCAATCAACTCGAAATTGGTTTCATTACTGCCAGCTATTTATTCGGATCGAATGCCGGAAAAGTAATGAGTGTATGTATTTGTATTACACTTATTAGTACAGCTAGTGCGATGACATTTGCTGGTCCTCGTGTTACCGCAGTAATGGGTCATCAATCAACCGTATTTGCTTGGCTAACGAAAAAAAATAAACATCATATACCTATCTTGGCCATTTATTTCCAAAGTAGCATAGTATTGGTATTAATTTTACTTAACAAATTTCAAGAATTGATAAATCTTGTTGGTTTTCTACTATCTATATGTACTTCTCTTGCTGTTGCAGGTTACTTTATATTGAAGAAAAAAAAATCATTGTTTATCCAACTCGCAGCAATTGTTTTTTTATGCATCAATACCTGGGTTATCATATATGGATTATACCTTAAACCTTATACCGCAATTAGCAGCTTATCGATAATAATATTAGGATATTCATTATGGCGTTTTACAGCAATTAAATCCATATAAAATGTTAATCCTTCCAATACTTGATCGATACAAAAAACTTGGTTTTATTTTTGCTGATATATAGATATGAAAAAAACACAAATTTTATTAAGTATACTTTTATTATTGTCGGCAGCCAATGCGCAAGACATCAATAGCCTATTAAAGAAAGCAGGTGTAAAAACACAGGATTCAAAATCGGCATCTACCAATATCAATATTGCGGACGGATTAAAAGAGGCATTAATTATGGGTGCTGAAAAAGGCACTAGTTTACTTTCACAACCGGATGCATTTTTAGGCAGTGCTGTACGTAAAATTTTATTACCGCCTGAAGCCACAAAAATTGAAAATACTTTACGAAAATTAGGCATGGGCAAACAAGTAGATGACGCCATAGTTAGCATGAACCGGGCTGCAGAAGATGCTTGTAAA
This sequence comes from Chitinophagaceae bacterium, assembly GCA_019747455.1. Classification (GTDB taxonomy): domain Bacteria; phylum Bacteroidota; class Bacteroidia; order Chitinophagales; family Chitinophagaceae; genus Sediminibacterium. The sequence goes on from JAIEQT010000165.1 coordinate 3,347, forward strand.
ACCGCTGCGCCGATTTTCATTTCCGCTATCAAAGAAATGACGCTTACAGATGCGGTGAATATGCTGAAAGGATCTGATACAGCAGCTACTGCTTATTTGAAAGAAAAGACAACGGCCCCGCTAACAACTGCTTTTCGTCCTGTTATTGAAAGCGCACTTGAAAAAACGAATGCTACTAAGCAATGGAATAGTTTAATCACCGCTTATAATCGCTTTAGTTTAAAGAAAATTAATCCTGATTTGGCAGGTTATGTTACAGAGCGTACCATGCAAGGGGTGTATCAAGAAATTGCTACGGAAGAGCAAAATATCAGAAAAAATCCGGCGGCAAGAACAACAACTTTATTAAAATCCGTTTTCAATAAATAGTTAACCGGCCATAAAACCATCTATATTATTTGTTTTACGAACAATACTTCTGATCTGCATATCAAGTTCATTAGCGCTCTCAATCAGATGATCAAAAATTTCCTTATTATTAATAGAATCACTACTATTCAATACTTCTATAACACCCAAAATATTAGCAAGTGGCCGGCGAACTTCATGCGATTGAATAAAAGCGATATCTCGTAATACTTTATTTTGTGTTTTAAGTTTTTCTTGTACTAATACATCGTCAGTTACATTTCTATTTGTACCAATCAGGCGGAGCACTTTGCCATTAGCAGATTTTTTTACAATAGCATGCGATTCAATATAACGTACCCTACCATTAGGTGTAGTGATTCGATACATGGCAGAATTTATATCTCTTTTCCCTTCAATCAGTTCGTTGATGATAGACTCCATCATCCCCAGATCATCGGGGTGAACGGCCTTCTTCCATATCTCATATGGAGGTATGGCACTGTTTTTCTCATAGCCATATAGCTCAAACATTTTATCATCCCAAATAATATTACCATCGTTGATATCAATCTCCCAAATACCAATTTGCGCAGAGTCTGTGGCAAGTGTTAATCGTTGTAACAATTCTTGTTGTTGTATTTGAGCTTCTTTTCTTCTGGTAACATCATTTTCAATAGCCATAAAGCCAATATGTTCATTCGTTTCATCAAACAAAGGCTGACAATCTGCTTCAACCCATATATAAGCGCCGCTTTTGGTTTGCGAATAAAATTCTTCTTTAAAGGCTAATTTATTATCTAGTGCATGTTTCAATCGCTTTCTTGCTTTTTCATCGCCTTTATCCCCTTCTAATGAAAAACCAATACGCTTACCTTTTACCTCATCAATGGTATATCCACTGATACGAGTAAAACCTTCGTTAACCCAAATGATTTGCTGTTCCCTATCAGCAATAAGTACTGAATTGGTTGTATTATGAGCCACTAAAGCAAGTCGTTTCACTTCATCTTCACTTTTTTCCAGAGCGGCTTCTACTTTTTTTCGATCGGTAATATCAAAAATACATCCATCAACATATACTTGTTGATCAGCTTCATCGTACACGGCATGTCCGCGTTCAAATACCCATCTTATTTCATTATTAGCATTGAGAATTCGATATTCTAACTCGAAGTGATGCTTATTAAGCGCCGCACTTTTTTTAGTAGCTCTTACCATTTCTACATCTGCTTCATATATAAGTGCGGTATATCCATCAACCTTATTATCCATAAAACGATTAAGTGGATAGCCGGTAAGTCGCTCTACTTCATCAGAAATAAACTCAATAGTAAGATCATCATCTCCGAGGCAACGATAAATCACGCCGGGAATATGATTTACCATAGAGCGGAATTTTTCGTTGTGAATGGTTTTGATATCTTCTGATAAAGCCAGGGTTCTATGCTGAATGGTTTCCGTGTTGGTAACATCATGACCAATAGACACCAATCCTGTTACCTTACCCATCTCATTTATATAAGCAGATACTTCCCACTGTGTCCAAAAATAATCATCACCGTCAACTGCTTTTCGAACGGTAACGGTAATATGTTTTTCAGGAACACGCACGCACTCGCGCGCGGCCTCATTACATAATTTCACGTCTTCTGCAAAAACAGTTTCTGCAAAATGTTTATTAGTTAAATCAGAACCTAAATGAGAAAATTTATATTTGAAGAGCGGGTTCACATACACAAACCTACCCTCAAGGTCGGTTACGACCACGGAGAATACCAATGAATTCAACAGTTGCGTAGGTAGCAACTGATCAATCTGTACTTGATCCATAGGGTGTTACGGTTACGAAATAAAGATAAACATAATAAAGGGGGTGGTGGCATTTATTCTATGTAATACTGAAAAATACAAAGAAGGTGGTACAGAGAAGGTGATAGGGGAAGGGTGTAAGGTATAAGGTATAAGATATAGGGTATAAGATGTGATTATCAAACACCCTATACCCTATTACCTATTACCTATTACCTATTACCTATTACCTATTATCTATTGCCTAATTAAATATCAATTGCTTCTCCATAAGCTGCAGCTGTAGCTTCTTTTAAACCTTCACTCATAGTTGGGTGTGGGTGAACAGCATTTAATATTTCGTGAGCAGTTGTTTCTAACTTACGGGCAACAACTGCTTCTGCGATCATTTCAGTAACATTAGTGCCGATCATATGACAACCGAGGAATTCACCATATTTGGCATCGTAAATCACCTTCACAAATCCGTCTGTTGCGCCTGCAGCACTTGCTTTACCGCTCGCCATAAAAGGAAATTTACCTACTTTAATTTCGTAGCCGGCCTCTTTCGCAGCTTTCTCTGTATACCCCACGCTTGCAATCTCAGGAGTACAGTAAGTACATCCCGGAATGTTATTATAGTCCATAACATCAGGCAGGTGATGAATTTTCTTTTCATTATAGGCCATGTGCTCAGCCGCATTGATACCTTCTTTAGCAGCAACATGAGCTAATGCTTGTCCGGGTGAACAATCCCCAATAGCATAAATACCCGGCACAGATGTTTGTTGATATTTATCTACGATGATCTTTCCTTTTTCTGTTTTGATACCATTTTCTTCCAGCCCGATATTTTCGATATTTGCCACTACACCTACAGCACTTAATACAATATCAGCTTCTAGTGTAACGGTAGATCCATCTTGTTTTTTTACTAAAGCGCGAACACCTGCTCCACTGGTATCAACAGATTCAACAGAAGCATTGGTCATAATATCAATACCTTGTTTCTTGTATTGCTTTTCCAATTCTTTAGAAATATCTTCATCTTCTACCGGAACAATTCTGGGTAAAAATTCAACGATCGTAACTTTTGTACCCATGCTATTGTAAACGTATGCGAACTCTACGCCTATGGCACCGCTACCAACAATGATCATGCTTTTAGGCTGGTTGGGTAGCACCATCGCTTCGCGATAGCCAATCACTTTTTGTCCGTCTTGTTTTAAATTTGGCAACTCACGAGAGCGTCCGCCGGTAGCGATAACGATATATTTAGCCTC
>JAIEQT010000438.1 GCA_019747455.1 Chitinophagaceae bacterium
TATCGGTAGAATCTTTACCTTTGCCGCCTGAAAAAATAAGTACTTTTTATGGCTGATTTGAAATTTCAAAGAAACTTCGGTATTGCCGCACACATTGATGCTGGTAAAACCACAACCACCGAGCGTATTCTGCGCTATACCGGTATGATTCATAAGATCGGGGAAGTGCACGACGGTGCTGCTACAACCGACTGGATGGAGCAGGAAAAAGAAAGAGGTATAACTATTACCTCAGCAGCTGTAAGCTGCCAGTGGAATTTCCCTACTGTGCTAGGTAAGGCCACTCCTGATACCAAAAAATATTATTTTAATATCATCGATACTCCGGGACACGTGGATTTTACCGTAGAGGTAGAGCGTTCTATGCGTGTATTGGATGGTTTGATCGCGTTATTCTCTGCAGTTGATGGTGTAGAACCACAATCTGAAACAGTATGGCGTCAAGCTAACCGTTATAAGGTTCCCCGTATTGGTTTCGTAAATAAAATGGACCGGGCAGGTGCCGATTTCTTAATGGTGGTAAACCAGGTAAAAGAAATGTTAGGTGCGAAAGCCGTTCCTTTACAATTGCCTATCGGTGCCGAAGATAATTTCAAAGGTGTAGTGGATTTGATCAAGATGAAAGGTATTATCTGGCATATGGAAACAGAAGGAATGACCTTCGATGAAATTCCAGTTCCGGAAGATATGGTTGAAGAAGTAAACCATTGGCGTCAGAACCTTATTGAGGCTGTTGCAGAATACGATGATAATTTAATGGAGAAATTCTTTGATAATCCTGATTCTATTTCTGAAGATGAGGTTCACGAAGCTATCCGTAAAGCATGTATCGATTTGAGTATCGTTCCCATGATGTGTGGTTCTTCATTCAAAAACAAAGGGGTACAAACTGCGCTAGATGCTGTTTGTAGATATCTACCTTCACCCGTTGATATTGAAGATACCGTAGGTACCGATCCTGATACCGGCGCTCAGCTAACTCGTAAAGCAGATGCTAAAGAACCTTTTGCAGCTTTGGCTTTCAAAATCATGACCGATCCATTCGTTGGTCGTTTGGCTTTCTTCCGCTGCTATTCCGGTCACTTAGATGCCGGTTCTTATGTATTGAATGTAAGAAGTGGTAAAAAAGAACGTATCAGCCGTATCATGAAGATGTTTGCGAACAAACAAAATCCGATCGATTTCATCGAGGCAGGTGATATTGCTGCAGCTGTAGGTTTTAAAGAAATTAAAACAGGTGATACACTTTGTGATGAAAACCATCCTATCACCTTGGAGAATATGTTTATCCCAGAACCTGTAATCGCTATTGCCGTTGAACCTAAAACACAGGCCGACGTAGATAAGATGGGTATGGCTATCGCTAAATTAGTAGAAGAGGATCCAACCCTTCGGGTAAATACGGATGAAGATACCGGACAAACCATCTTACGCGGTATGGGTGAATTACACCTTGAGATCATCATTGATCGTATGCGTAGAGAATTTAAAGTAGAAGTTAACCAAGGCGCTCCTCAGGTGGCTTATAAAGAATCTTTCGGAACCACTATTGAACACCGCGAAGTGTTGAAAAAGCAATCGGGTGGTAGAGGTAAATTCGCAGATATCCAATTTGCTATCGGACCAGCTGACGAAGAGTGGTTAAAGGAAAATGAAGGTAAGAGCTTCCAATTTGTAAACGATTTGTTCGGTGGATCTATTCCAAAAGAATTTGTTCCCGCTATTCAAAAAGGTTTCGAAACATCTATGTCAACAGGTGTTTTAGCCGGTTACCCGGTTAACAACATGAAGATCCGCGTATTCGATGGTAGCTACCACGATGTGGATTCTGATGCCATGAGCTTTGAATTGTGTGCTAAGTCTGGCTTCCGTGAGGCGGGTAGAAAAGCTAAAGCTACTTTACTCGAACCTATCATGAAAGTAGAAGTACTTACCCCTGATCAATACATGGGTGATGTTACCGGCGACTTAAATAGAAGAAGAGGGATGTTAGAAGGTATGGATAGCCGCGCAAACTTGCAGGTTATCAAAGCTAAAGTACCATTGAGTGAAATGTTTGGTTATGTAACCCAACTTCGTTCTTTGAGTTCAGGTAGAGCTACCTCTACTATGGAATTCTCTCACTATTCCCCGGCTCCAAACAATATTGCTGAAGAAGTAATAGCGAAGAGCAAGGGTAAAGTGAAAGTAGAAGAATAATCCTAGCGATCTGTATAAAATCAAAGCCTCAGCAATTGCTGGGGCTTTTTTATGCTAACCCGCAGGCAACCTTTTTCTTTTTTTTTACGATATACATAAGGTACATTTAATAAAATTAGCCTATTCAGTATCAATGGAAAGATATCATTGAGGGATGTGCAAAACATCAAAGGGCTAGCCAAAGGCAATGCTATGAGTTGCTGTATGGCTATGCTATGGCTATTTGTTTGCGCTATGCACATAATGATGCTGATGCTCGCGAAATTGTAAATGACGGGTTTTTGAAAGTATTTAGAGAGATAGATGCTTTTACGCTAGGTAACCATAACATAGAAGGTTCACTTAAAGCCGGGATAAAAACCATTATGATTTACACGGCCATAGATCATCATAGGGCAAATAAGAAATATGATTCTCATGTTGAGCTTACCCATGAAGTATATCAACAAGAAAACCATACGGAAAATGCTATTGATAAAATGTCGTATCAAGAAATCATCGAAATGATTCAAAGAATTTCTCCTAGCTATCGATTGGTATTTAACCTGTTTGTAATAGATGGATTTAAACATGAAGACATAGCTAGAAAACTTAATATTTCTGTTGGAACATCAAAATCTAATCTGGCCAAAGCAAGGGCCAGTATTCAAAAATTATTTCAAGAAGAACGGAGGCATTATGAGCAAAGAGTTATTTGAACATATTGAAAATAAAATAAAAGCAGCTGCTGAAAATATAGCGCCTGCGTTTACCCCGGCTGCTTGGGAGGCCATGGAAAAAAAGCTGGATGACGATGAAAGAAAAAGGCGTATCATATTTTTTTGGTGGTTACCCATCATTGGATTATTAGGTGTAGGTATTCTTTATTATCTTTTGTTTACTTCCAATGAAGAAAAGCCATCCTTATCTGGTACTAATTCTACCTCTCTATTTACTAAAGATCAAAAGTCGATTGCTACTCAAGCAACTACCTCTACCCAATCGAATACAGTTCAGCTTAACAGATCAGTGACAGATTCCTTTACCAATATAAATTTGATTAGGAATAGTTTGAAAAAGAATACCAATCGTAATCAAATACTACATGTTGATATACAACAAGCAGTCGTTGATACGCTTGCTAGTACAGTAGAAGCAAGTGAAGTATCACCCGCTATTACTACCACTAAGTCGGACCTTGATACGCTTAATAAAAAAATTATCCCGCATATTATCTCACCGGTATCTACAGATAGCCTTGTACAAACAGATAGTGCTATTCCGGCAAAAAAGGATACGGTCAATAAGCGCAACAACAAGTTTTATATCAGTTTAGCTGTTGGTATAACGCGGGGATCTGCCTCTTTTATTGGGGAAAGTAAAACAGAACCTGCATATGGGTTTGGGATAGGGTATCAGTTCAATCGCAAAATATCGCTACAATCCGGGTTCTATGTAAGTAGAAAAACATATGATGCAAATCCGAGCCAGTATTATGTAAAACCAGGCAGTTATTTAAGTACGCTTCAACTAACTACGATCAATGCAAATTGCTTGGTATATGAAGTTCCTCTTTCACTACGATTTATAGTAACGGAGAAACAGAAATCGATGTTCTATGTAAGCGGAGGCCTTTCTACTTATTTTATGAAGCAAGAAGCGTATAATTATAACTACATCAGGAATGGAACGAATTACGCATATGAGAAAGAATATCAGGGGAACCAGCATCTCTTCTCTATAACCTCATTTTCTATTGGCTATGCACGTAAATTGAATAATAGGATACTCTTATTTGCTGAACCCTATTGGCAAATGCCATTGAAAGGAATCGGTGAGGGTAAAGTGAATGTTTTTTCCTCAGGAATATGGACAGGGATTATTATTCGAAAATAGTTTTTAGTAAAAGCAACCTTTTTATCTATATATCCGATTATATAATAAACTGAACATATGTTACGGAAAACAACAGTCGCCATTTTTATCTTATGCATCCTTATGGGAGCTATGTATTTACAATCCTGTAGCAAAGGAGGGGATGGAACTGCTAGCGGCGGATCAACTACCGGAGGCACAACCGGTGGTGGTACTGTAGCCACATGTAGCGGAACGCCTGGTCCTAAATTCTCGGAGGTAAAGGCTTTAATCGATTCTCGATGCCTTAGCTGCCACAATTCGAGTTTGGCAAATGGAGGCGCTAGCTTTTCAGATCCATGCAGTATTGTTGCATTAAAAACAAGGATTAAGATTAGGGCTGTTGATGAAGGGTCTATGCCGCAAGGAGGTCCTATGTTATCTGCTGCTGAAAAAGCAAAGATTACTGATTGGATCAATGCCGGAGGGTTAATAACGAATTAAATAAATGATGAAGATAAAATTAGTAGGGTTACTACTCTGTATATCGATTATGTTGCAGGCCCAACAGAATCGATTTTTCTCCAGAGAAGCTGGCGTATCATTCTACTCCCAAACACCACTTGAGGATATTGAAGCACATTCGTATACCGGGGTTGCTGTTGTTGATATAACTAATGGTCAGGTAGAATTTTCCTTACTTATTAAAGATTTCAAATTTAAAAATGCTTTGATGCAAGAGCATTTTAATGAGAACTATATGGAGAGTGATAGATATCCTCGTGCTTTTTTTAAAGGTAACTTGGATAAGCATAATGCAAGTCTTTTTTTTAAAGAAGGAGACATAAGAGAAACGGTTACGGGCAATCTAACGTTGCATGGAGTAACTAAAGCAGTACAAGTAGAAATTCTATTTACTGTAAAAAAAGAAGGGTTAGCAGCACAAACAAATTTTATTGTTAAGCCCGCAGATTTTGGCATCCAAGTACCTTCTATATTAAGTAATAAAATCGCTAGAGACATAAAAGTGAGCATTCAAATTGCCGCACTCAAGAAAATATAGTAATATGAAAATAATAGTAGCTATTTCAGTTTGTATAGTTTTTTCTTTCTCTCTGTTAGGACAGGAGTCTTTACTCGCAAATCTGGAAAAAGATCCAAATCGAACGGAGAAAATTACAGGGGCTTTTAAATCTACCAGGGTTATAAATGCTCACTCTTTGGAAATGTTAGGTAAAAAAAATCTGGATGTTAGAATATTACATCGTTTCGGACGAGTGAATCTTGGCATCAACCAATTCTTCGGGCTAGATATTGCCAGCATGCGTTTAGGATTCGACTATGGTATCAGTGATAACCTGATGGTGGGTATAGGAAGAAGTACATTCAGAAAAGAAATTGATGCATTCATAAAAACAAGAGTAATACAGCAGTGTACCGGACGAATCAACAATCCCCTATCGGTTTTACTTGTGGCAGGAGCTTCGGTTTGGACCGAAGAATCTTTTGCCACGGTGAAGCCGGGGTTTTCTGAAAGATCAGCGTATTATTTGCAACTTATTGCCGGTAGAAAATTCAATCGGAATTTCTCTTTACAGTTGAGTCCTATTTTATTACAAAAGGGTATGATTGAAAACCCGGGTGAGTTGCAAACAATTTTTGCAGTAGGCGGGGGAGCAAGATATAAATTCAGTAAACGTTGTGCGTTTACCATCGATTATCATCATCCTTTAAGCGGACTTGCCGCTAATGCAAAGGATCCTCTTTCTGTAGGACTGGATATAGAAACCGGGGGACATGTTTTTCAACTTCATTTTTCAAATGCAGTAGGCATGAATGAGCGGGCATACCTCACACAAACAACTGATTCTTTTTTGAAAGGTGATATTCGATTCGGGTTTAATCTCTCCCGCATTTTTCATCTAGGAAAATAATCCAAAGCCTCAGCTTTCTTTCAATATCCTATAACCATTCTCTTATACCTTCCTCATTCTTCTTCTTAAAGCCATATAATTTTCAACAGCGGATTTTTTGGTAAGCCAGTTACGCCCTTCTTTGTAAGCATCTATTTTTCCTTGGCGTGCCAATAAGCTAAGATACTCCGCACTATAGGGCATTTGCGATTCTTCTACCAGATTAGAGATGATTTGATATTCCTCCTCTATGGCATAGCCTGGCGCACCTTGCAAATAAATATTAAGGCTTCTTTCAACAGCTTGTAACAGCAACAGGTATAATTTATTGTACTTTCCATTATTGGCTGCGTTGAGGGCATCATAATATTTTTTTCTATCATTTTTAAGAATAATGGCAGGCGGGTAGCCGGCGCGCATGAGCAATAAATTCATAAGCAGCCTTACTGTACGACCATTGCCATCGAAGAAAGGGTGTATCCATACAAAGCGATGATGAAACCAGGCTGCAAATAAAATTGGATTACTATTGGTAAATTCATTTTGTGCAATAGCAACTAGTTCATCTAAAAGTATAGAGGCTTTATAAGCAGCGGGAGGTGTAAAGTTGGCACCACTAATACGAACGCCGGCATTTCTTATTCTTCCTGCAAAATCATCGTCTATATTGCGCATTACAATTTCATGCAGCTTTAAAATATCTATCGCTCTTAAGCTATTCGTATTACTAACCAAGCCATAAACATATTGAATGGCTTTTTGGTGATTATGTATTTCTAGATGTTCACGTAAGGATTTACCACCAACTGTGATACCTAGTTCAAGTACT
>JAIEQT010000111.1 GCA_019747455.1 Chitinophagaceae bacterium
ATTAATAAAAAAATTACTCTTTTCATAGTTGTTGTTTTTCATACTTATTCAAGCATCGTGCCAAACTTTGAGGAAAGACGATAGACGATAGACGATAGACGATAGACCAGAACTTTTTATGTAAGGTAGTGTTATATAAAGATGACATTTACAGATATTGACAAAGACAGAATCATAGAAATGGCTTGGGAAGATCGAACTCCTTTTGAAGCCATCTACTTTCAATTCGGACTCATGGAAAAAGAGGTCATTGAGTTTATGCGTGCCAATAGCAAAGCGTCTAGTTTTAAAATGTGGAGAAAACGAATGCAAGGTAGAAGCACGAAACACAGCTCACTTCGCGTATCGGGAATCGATAGATTCAAGTGCTCCCGACAAAAAGCCATCAGCATGAATAAAATTGCAAAGAGATAAAAAGAATCTTCAATTATCAATCTTCAATCTGATTATTTAAGGCATGATTCCAGATTGAAGATTCCAGATTCATAATTCATAATTCTTAATTCTTAATTCTTACCTATCGCCCTTTTTCAACTCCAAGATAGTAATCTCGGGCAATATCCCTACCCTACCTGGATAGCCGATAAAACCAAAACCCCGGTTAACATAGAGTTTGTTCTTACCATCTTCGTACAAACCTGCCCATTGTTTATACATCCACTGAACAGGGCTCCATTTAAAATAAGGATTTTCTAATCCGAACTGCATGCCATGGGTATGTCCGGCCAACATTAGATCAATATCCGAATACTCAGGTTTTACCTGCGCATCCCAATGACTGGGGTCGTGACTCACCAATATCTTAAAGGGAATATTTTCGGTTCCTGGATAGGCTTCCTGCATTTTACCATACTTAGGGAACCGACCTTTAGCACCCCAATTTTCAATCCCTAATAAGGCTATTTTTTCACCATTTTTTTCAATGATATGATGTTCATTCATTAATAGTCGCCATCCCATATCGGCATGCACTTGCTTAAGTGCTGCTAAATTGGCTTGCTTTGCTTCTGCCGAGGGCCAGGCAACATAATCTCCATAATCATGATTACCGAGCGTACTAAATACACCCAAGGGTGCCTGTAATCTGCCGAAAATTGACTTATACTCATCCATTTCACTGGCTCGATCGTTAACTAAATCTCCGGTAAATAAAATCATATCGGCCTGCTGGGTCATGATCAGATCAATACCCTTGGCTACAGCCTCTTTATTTTGAAAACTACCGCTATGAATATCACTAATATGTACAAACCTAAACCCATCAAAGGATTTGGGCAGATGGGGGAATTTTAAAGTCAGTCTTTTTACCTGGTAGTTATACTTGTTACTAAACCCGTACAGCAGGGTTCCAAAAAGGGTACCCCCCAAGCCTAGGCCAAGCCAGCTTAAAAAAGTAGATCGAGATAGGGATTGGCCCTCTGCCAGCATGTCGCCCCCACTATTCCCAAAAACTTTCGCAATTAGCCATAAAGCCCCCCTACGTAAATCATCCGTTAAGAAGAAAACAGACCCTAACAATTTGGCTAAGAATAACCCCACCAGAATGGCAAATACATAATCGCGGAAAATTTTTGATTGCTGCAAAGCCGGAATAAACGGAAAGCATAGAATAGACACGATAGTGAGCGCGGAGATAACCCAGAAAGCCCCATGAATAAGCATCCTCCATTTTTCCCCTAAAGGCTGGGTTACCGTTTTAACCGCCTGAAATACATACCAATCGAGCAATAACATAGTGCCCGCAACAACCCATAAAGTACCCGAATTACGCATATACAAAATTGAAAATTAAAGATAGGCAAAGCAGCCTATAAGTCTTATTTTTGGCAACTTAGTTAAGGTATATGAAATTCACTTATTATGGCCATTCCTGTTTTCAAGTGGAAACAAACGGAAAGAAAATTCTTTTCGATCCCTTTATTTCCCATAATGACTTAGCCAAGCATATCAATATTGAATCCATTAACCCCGATTTCATCTTTCTTTCGCATGGCCATACCGACCATATAGCCGATTGCACTGCCATAGCCAAACGTACCGGATGTATGGTTATTTGTAGCTGGGAAATATATGAATGGCTGCAAAAAAGAGGATTGACGAATCTTCACCCCATGAATACCGGTGGGAAGTGGAATTTTGATTTTGGTAGCCTTAAATGTGTTGTAGCACAGCACAGCAGCGGGTTACCAGACGGATCTTACGGCGGCAGCCCTATGGGTTGTATTGTTGAATCTAAAGAAGGTGCTTTTTACTACTCAAGTGACACGGCTTTAACACTCGATATGCAGTTAATCCCATTATGGGCAAAACTAGATTATGCAGTACTATGTATTGGCGATAATTTTACGATGGGTGTGGCAGACGCCATTCGGTCTGCAGAAATGATCCAATGTAAAAGAATCATTGGTGTACACTATAACACGTTCGGTTATATTAAAATAAATACCGGCTTCTGCAAAAACTAGTTTTGCAGAAGCCGGTAAAGAACTATTATTGCCGGAAATTGGTGAAACGATAAACGTATAAAAGGATTTTATAAAGTATAGCATTTTATGGCAAGAATTATTGGCGTGGCTAATCAAAAAGGAGGAGTAGGTAAAACAACAACAGCTATTAATGTAGCTGCTAGTTTGGCTGTTTTAGAATATAAAACCCTTTTGGTAGATGCCGATCCCCAGGCCAACAGCACAACAGGCGTAGGTTTTGATTTACATAATATTACAAACAGTTTATACGACTGTATGGTAAATAATACCCCGGCTGCAGATGTAATTTTAAAAAGTGATATACCACATTTAGATATCATCCCCTCTCATATAGATTTAGTAGGGGCCGAAATTGAAATGATCAATTACCCCAATCGCGAAAATGTGATGAAAAGTATTTTAGATGTGGTACGCGATCAATACGATTTCATCATTATCGACTGCTCTCCTTCCTTAGGACTCATCACGGTGAATTCTTTGGTTGCTTCAGATAGTGTGATTGTTCCGGTACAATGCGAATTTTTTGCGTTGGAAGGATTGGGTAAATTACTTAATACTATTAAAATTGTTCAAAACCGATTAAATCCATCTTTGCAAATTGAAGGTATATTAATGACCATGTATGATGGCCGTTTACGATTATGCAATCAGGTAGTAAGTGAAGTACGCAGGCATTTTGATGATATGGTTTTTTCAACCATCATACACCGTAATACCCGCCTGAGTGAGGCGCCCAGTGTAGGTAAGCCGGTGATTTTATACGATGCCGAAAGTAAAGGCGCTGTTAACTATCTCAATCTTTCGAAAGAGATCTTACAGAATAATGGAATGACACGTATATCTAATGAAGACAGAATAATTCAATGACAACACCTAAGCAAAATAAAGACCTGATCGGAAAAGGGCTTAGATCGCTCTTGCAAAATATTGATACCGATTTAAAGAATACAGCCGGTAATTTAAAAAATGAAGTGGTAGAACAAGCTGTAGCAAGCTCGCGTATTCCGCTTGCTGATATTCAGGTAAACCCAAAGCAACCACGGAGAGATTTCGATGAACAGTCTTTACAAGAATTGGCTGAATCCATCAAACTACATGATATCATTCAACCACTTACCGTATCCCGGCTCGCAAATGGCAAGTATCAATTGATTGCCGGTGAACGTCGTTTTCGTGCTTCAAAAATAGCCGGTATTAAAGATGTGCCTGCTTATATCCGACAGGCTAATGACCAACAATTATTGGAATTAGCCTTGTTAGAAAATGTTCAGCGTGAAAACCTAAATGCCGTAGAAATGGGGTTGAGCTTTAAGCGAATGATGGAGGAGCTCAATTATACACAAGAGCAGGTTGCTGAACGAATGGGTAAAGAAAGAAGTACCGTTACGAACTATATCCGTATCCTTCGTTTACCACCGGATATTTTGGCTGCGGTTAGGAATAATACAATAAGTTTCGGCCATGCGAGAGCTTTGGTCAATATCGATACCGTAGATAACCAACTATTTGCTTTTAAAGAAATTTTGCAGAAAGCATTGAGCGTACGACAAGCTGAAGAATTAGTTAGAAAATTATTCAAAAATAACAAAGTCGGTTCCAATACGAAAACAAATAGTAACGATTTGCCCCCTGCCTATCAAAAAATTGAAGATAACCTGGCTTCCCATTTTTCTACCAAAGTAAAAATGATACATAATAAAAAAGGGTATGGCAGTATCACTATTGAATACTATTCTTTAGATGAATTGAATAAGATATTGGATCAAATGAATATTACTGTAAGTTGATAGCTATGAAACAAAAGAATATCCTATTGATTTATTTTATGCTGCTTTTTTATCCTGGTTATACACAGGTTAATGGTGATAGCATCAATAGATTCATTGTTTCTGTTGAGCAAGATAGCATTAAGCCATTTATCGATTCTGCTAAAATCATAAAAAAAAGAAAAGATTCTGTTTGGTTAGCTAATCATAATCCAAGAATTGCCACTCGAAGATCGGCTATGATACCAGGATGGGGACAAGCATACAACAGGGAATATTGGAAAATTCCTCTTGTGTATGGTTTATTGGCAGTACCTACTGCTGCCTATTTTTATAATAATAATTATTACAAAAAAACAAAATTTGCCTACGAAGCAAAAGTTAAAGCAGCTGCCGGCGATTCAAGTGATTATGCAGCGATCGATCCGGAGTTGATTACATTAAGCCCGGGATCGTTGCAAAATTATAGAAATACCTTCCGAAGAGATAGAGATTATGCAATTCTCTGGTTCATCTTAGCATGGGGCTTACAAGTAGTAGACGCCACTGTTTTTGCCCACCTGAAACAATTCAATGTGAGTAGAGATCTGAGTATGCAAATACATCCACAGGTAAATCCTGTAACCAGAACACCCGCGCTTACACTCGCTTTTCAGTTCAGGGATGAGAGAAGAAAGACAATAGACAATAGACGATAGACGATAGACGATAGATAATTGTGAAGATATTGCGCTTAATATTGAAAATTAAATATGAACATAGCACTTATAGGATATGGCAAAATGGGCAAAGCAATTGAGCAAATTGCCATTGAAAAAGGACATACCATTTCTTTAAAGATAGATATTGATAATGCCGCTGATTTGAATCCGGAGAATATCAAAGATATCGATGTAGCCATTGAATTTACCGGCCCTCATAGTGCCGTAGATAATTTGTTTACGTGTTTTGAATTAGGTATTCCCGTGGTGTGCGGTTCAACCGGCTGGCTGGCATCTTGGGATGCAGTGAAAATAAAATGTGAGGAAAAAAATGGTACATTAGTATATGCCAGTAACTATAGTATTGGTGTGAACTTATTTTTTGAGATCAATAAGCAGCTAGCTAAACTCATGAATAACTACCCCGATTATGATGTTAGCATGAAAGAAATACATCATACAGCTAAAAAAGATGCTCCGAGCGGAACAGCTATAACCCTGGCAGAGCAAGTCATTGATTCATTAGATAGGAAGATTGGTTGGGAGCTAGGTAGCCAGGAAACAGCAGCTAACAAAATTGCCATAACCGCGGAAAGAATCGACCCTGCTCCGGGTACACATCATGTATTATATCATTCTTTGGTAGACGATATAGAAATTATTCATACAGCACATAATAGAACAGGATTTGCAGGAGGTGCTGTAAAAGCGGCAGCATTTGCCGTTGGCAAGAAAGGGATTTTTAGTATGAAAGAGGTACTAGGATTTTAAACTTGTATATATGCTTGCTAAAAAAACACAATATGCCATGAAGGCGTTGGCTTATATGGCCGATCGCCCGGGCGATAACCCTATATTAATATCTGAGATAGCTGCTAAGAAGAAAATTCCACTTAAGTTTTTAGAGTCTATTCTACTGGAATTACGTAAGGCAGGCATACTAGAAAGTAAAAAAGGAAAAGGAGGGGGTTACTTTTTTAGTCAAGCCCCGGATACCATAAAATTGGCAGCTGTGATCCGATTAATGGAAGGGCCTATTGCACTATTACCCTGTGTAAGCCTAAATTTTTATAAAAAATGTACGGATTGCAATGAAAAAAAATGTGGACTTAACAAAGTAATGAAAGAAGTACGCGACAATACATTGCAGGTTCTGGAAAATAGAACAGTTGCAGATTTATCTATTATGTAAACTCAATAACATGAAAAAATTATTACTAGGATTACTCGTTTTACCCGTTTTTGCAAATTGCCAAAAATTAATTGGCGGCAGTAACATCCTCAAATGGAATGTGGGTTCCATGGCATTGCGAAATTATCATTTTACCTATGAGCGTAATTTGTACAAAAATGTATCCCTGTCTATTAGTTACCGTAATATGCCAAAAGGTAATGTTCCTTTTGAGAGTCAGTTAAAAGAAGCTATCAATAGTACGGATATTAACTTTGATCGATTTCAAATGGGTAATAGCGCCATCACACCCGAATTAAGAATTTATCTGAGTACCCGAAAAATGAGAGGGTTTTATTTTGCACCATATGCACGTTTTGCCAACTTCGATATTACCGCTCCGGTAAAATATACAAGCTCAACAGTGGTTGGAACCGTTACCAAAGAAGCTGATTTTGCAGGAAAGATCACATCCACAAGTGGTGGACTTATGATCGGCTATCAGTTTCAACTATTAAAAAAATTAGTTCTTGATTTTCAAATTATTGGTGGGCATTATGGTAATAGCAAAGGAGATTTGAATTTCATCACCCAACTTACGCCGCAAGAGCAACAAAGTTTAAGAGACAACCTGGCAAAAGTACAAGCCGATCCATTCAAATTTAC
>JAIEQT010000028.1 GCA_019747455.1 Chitinophagaceae bacterium
CCACCAACACCTCTTCTACTCATCATACCACCACCTCTTCCACCACCACCGCGAGCTATAATAATAATTACTACGATAACAATGATGATGAATTTAAGAATACCTCCCATATCATTCCCTTCACCCTTCCCCCTTTCTCTCTTTACTTTATACTCTCCTACAGCGGCTTTACTTAAAGCGTCGATAGCCCTATCAATACCTCTATAATAATTTTGCTGCTTAAACTCAGGAACGATTTCGTTTCGATAAATGGATGAAGCGGTTATATCCGGTATTGCACCTTCTAATCCATACCCTACTTCTATCCAAACTTTTCTATCGTCTATAGCGGCGAGTATAAGTACCCCGTTATTTGTTTTTTTGTTACCGATACCCCATTCTCTAAAAAGCTTATTAGCATACTCAGCAGCTTCATACCCGTCTAAAGATTTTATTAAAACCACGGCAATCTGATTAGATGTACTATCATCTAGCGCTACTAATTTCTGCTCTAGAATTGCTACCTGATCGGGTGATAATACTCCTGCAACATCGGTAACTAATTTAGGAGGATTGGGCTTGGGCAAAACATTTTGGGAAAAGCCTGTAAAAGCTACCAATACGAATAATATGGATAATAAATATTGCTTCATGTTATTTACCGAAGACGATATCATCGGGAAGTTCATTTTTATCCGTATTAGCATTATACGGGAAGTGGGTAATCAGCGCCTCGCCAATATCATGAATGATTTTAACGATGCCCTGCACGTAATCTTGCTTATTAAAATGTGCCAGCATAGCTTGAACCTCATTATTCCAAAATGTTGTTCCTACCTTCTCGTGAATACCGGCATCACCATAAATAGCTAATTGTCGATCTTTCATAGCAATATAAACCAGTACTGCGTTACGTTCCTGGGTTTTATCCATTTGTAACTCAGCAAAGATTTCCATCGCCCGGTGAACAGGATTTATAAGATAGCATCTGCCTTCTACATAAATCCTGATCTCACCACTGGTACGATGTTCTGCTTCTTTGATCGCAGCAATGATAGCCGCTTGCTGTTCAGCAGAAAAATAGGTAAACTTTTTTTTGGAAAAGATTCCGAACATGCAATGATTTTAGAATTTCACTTCGGGCGCTTTCTGTGCTCCGGCTTCTGCTTTAAATCCTTCTTTGGTTTTAAAACCGGTGATCCCAGCAAGAATATTCATCGGAAAAGAACGTGCTTTGATATTATAATCTGCTACTGCAGTATTAAAATCATTACGGGATACTTTAATTCTATTCTCTGTACCCTCTAATTGTGCTTGCAATCCCCTGAAAGCCTCATTGGCACGTAGCGTAGGATAATTCTCAGTTACCATCAATAATCTTCCCAGTGCTTGTGATAATTGACCCTGAGAGGCTTGAAACTGCGCTAGTTTTTCAGGCGTAAGATCTTTAGCATCTACCTTCATTTGTGTAGCACTTGCTCTGGCCTGTACCACATTCTCCAGGGTAGATTTCTCAAAATTAGCTTCTCCTTTTACGGTATTTACCAGATTTGGAATGAGATCTGCGCGGCGTTGGTAATCGCTTTGCACATTGTTCCATGCCTTGGTAACGCCTTCATCCAATGTAACCAAGCTATTATAACCCGTACAGCCTCTGTAGCCTATAATTACAAATAGGGCTGCTATAACAATAAGGGTAATGTTTTTTGTACTCATGACGTTTTGAAATTTAATGTAATATAACTGTTTGTATGTTTATATTCCTAAATATTACAAAACAAATGCCACGCTAAAAGCGTGGCATTTTGTCGGTTTTTACTTTTTAGTTTGTTTTTACCCTACTAGATTCTGCATCGGAACCCGTGGTTCTGTTTCTGGCTGCTTTCAGCTGTTGATTTCCGAAAGCATAACTAATCGCCAATCTGATATTTCTGGATTCATTTCTTTGCCTGAATGCAACATCTATATTTTGGTATTGCAAAGATCCATCTGATCGTTGTGTAAAAAACATATCATTTATATTCAGCGTAATCCTTAGTTTTTTTTCCATAAAAGACTTCTGAATAGCCATATTCAAATTACCTAATTCGCGAATGGTAATAAACTCATTTAAAAAATTAGTAGTATAAAAACCGGATAATTCAATATTCCAATCCGTTCTGGGTTTGTAAGCCACTTGCCAGTAGGCTTGCCAGTTCCATTTTTGCCGATCGTAATTGGTACCCAAATACGCTGTTGCGTAATGATTCCAGATAAATTGGTTACCGCCAAAACCTGAAACCTTTTTCCCAATATTTATCGGGAAGTTGAGTTCGAAGACCAAATTCTCGAATTTGGCCAGGTTCTCAGGTGTGGTGAATGTAAGATTACCTTGTTGCCTGGGAGCATTATCAAAGATTACATCATTTGTTTTATTATAGCTGATAGCAAAAAAAGGTTGATTATCGTAATTCAATGAAAACTTGTACTGATCAGAAGTTTCCGGTCGCAATAACGGATTACCTTGTGTATAAGTAAGCGAATCTAAAAATTCGATAAAAGGATTTTGTTGCTGATAACTGGGCCGGTTTACTCTTCGTACATACTGAATACCCGTGGCGAAATGCTTATCTAATTTTCGGGTTAGAAATAGAGAAGGAAATAATTGCCAATAATTTCGATTTAAAACCTCTGTTCCACTATTGGTACCCTTGGCAACGGTTTGTTCTGTTCGCAATCCGGTAATCAATTCCCATTTTTCTCCTAATTGTTGTTTGAGATTAATATATGCTGCATTGATATTCTCCCGATAGCGAAAATTTGTACTCCTTTTGCCATCATACACGCCATTACTAATAAATACCAGATAATTATCGATGGTTGCAAAACTAAATTTAGTACCGGCTTCGAATAATCTGGTTTTACCAATAGGTTTCCCATAGTCGGCCTTCAGTACTAAAAATTTTACGGGGTTATTGATATCTTGATTATTGATATAACTATTACCATTAGACAGTGTATTTGTTATATCCCCTCTATTGGTAATATCAAATTGAGCGTAATCGGCATCTACATTTAAAAAGTGTTCGCTGGTATCAAAAATATGTTTCCAGTTAATGTTTGCAGCTCTATTATTTCTTCTACTATCATTATAGATATCTGTTCTAAAAGTACTAACGAGTGCCCCCGAACTGGCATTATTTTGTTTGGTATTATTAACCGTTTCGGTAATTCCATTAAAATCGAAGCCGCGCATTAAAAATCCAAAAGTGTTTTTCTTATTAGCATAAAAATCAACACCAGCTCTATAGTTAATGGTATTACGATTTGCGGGAGAATAATTGGTTTGAGAAAATTTATAGGGACTAATAACCCGATCAAACTCGCTATAGTCGAAGAAATTACGATGAAAAAAATTTCCGCTTCCATATGTATTCCATTTACCTTTTCTATGGTTAATAGACAGGGACGGGATTACGCGATAGTAATTTCTATCTACCCCATACTGTCCCTTCGCATAAATACCTTGCGATACTGCCAGTCCAACGGTTCCGTTGGTACCCAGGTTTGCGTTCTTCTTTAAAACAATATTAATAAGAGAACCACCTTGTGCATCGTAGCGGGCACCCGGGTTTACCATTACTTCAATTTTTTCAATATTGCTGGCACCCATAGATGCTAATACCTGGTTAATATCGGTGTACTGGGTAGATTTTCCATCTATTAAAATGGCTACGTTATTTCTTCCGGCAAGTGAAATCTTTTCGTTACTTACAATTACCCCCGGCACTTTCTGTAAAATTTCTAATGCAGTAGCCCCCGCAGCCGTGGCACTGTTTTCTACATTTACTACCAGCTTATCGGCTCGCTCCTCTAAGAATGGTTTAGATGCAACAACTGTAACACCAGCTATTTCATTCACTTGCTGTTTCAAGATAATATCACCTAACTCATTTTGTTCTTTTATCGAGATATATTTTGTTTGAAGTCCAATACCTGAAAGCTGCAGCAGGTATTTCTTTTCATCGCTAATTGTAATAGTAAAAATTCCTTCTGTATTTGTAATACTTGATTTTTGTAAACTGGAATCCTTTTGTAATAAGAGTAAAACGGTAATACCTTTTAGTGGTTTTTGTTTTTCATCGATAATCTTTCCTTCAATATTTTTTTGTGCCATTGCTTGCATACCCACCAGCATCAAACATACAAATCCAATCCTTTTGATCATAGCCGTTAGTTTTAAGGTGGAACGGCTTGCGGCTTTAAATGTTACAGGTGCTGAAAATAATACTACTCGGTGGCAAAAATGTAAATTTGGGCAGTTAACTATCCAAATTAACGTTAATTTGGGTAGTTTAGTATCTGAATTGTTATTAAATTGGCTATCTTAGTGGCTAAATTACTGATTATGGATTTAGCCCGACTAATCACGAAACAGATCATTCAGAAAATTGGTCAGCAAAAAGTATTGCTATTGTATGGTACCAGAAGGGTTGGTAAAACAATGATATTAAATCAACTAGCCAAACAATATGGAGATGCGTATTTACTTCTAAATGGAGAAGATTTAGATGATGTTGAGAAATTAATGAAACGCACTAGTGCAAATTATAAAAGCTTAGTAGGTAGTAAAAAATTGGTATTAATTGATGAGGCGCAAAATATACCGGAAGTAGGGAAAGTATTAAAGCTTATGATCGATCAAATAAAAGGGATTACTATTATAGCAACCGGTTCTTCTTCCTTCGATCTTATTAATAAAACAGGTGAACCATTGGTAGGCAGGAGTTACCAGTTTCAGCTATTTCCAATGGCACTATGCGAACTTGAAGAAGATCATATAACACTTGAAAGAAACCTCGAACATAGGATGGTGTATGGCAGTTATCCCGAGCTTTGGAAAATCGAAAACGAAGCAGAGAAAGAAGCCTATTTAAAGGAATTGGTACAAGGTTACTTATTAAAAGACATTTTTATTTTTAGAGAAATTAGAAATGCGCATAAAATCTTTCAATTATTAAAGCTACTGGCCTATCAAATTGGTAATGAGGTTTCCTTAAATGAAATGGCCAATCAATTGGGCATCAACAAAGCAACTGTGGAGCATTATCTTGATTTACTCACAAAGGTATTTGTGATTTATCCGTTGGGTGGTTTTGGAGGTAATCTTCGAAAAGAAGTAGTGAAAACAAAAAAGTGGTATTTTTTTGACAACGGTATCAGAAATGCCATCATTAGTGATTTTAAACCCTTGCAAAGTAGAAACGATAGTGGTGTACTTTGGGAGCAGTATATTTTAAGTGAGCGTCAAAAAAGAAATCATTATGCGCAATACAAACCCGAATATTTTTTTTGGAGAACCTATGACCAACAAGAAATTGACTTCATAGAAGTTTACAGAAAAGAAATAAGTGCATTTGAATGCAAATGGGGGAAAGAGAAGGCTAAAATACCTGCTGCCTTCGCAAAGCAATACCCCAATAGCGCGTACACAGTGATTAATAGAGACAATTACCAGCCTTTCGTATTATTCGATTGAGATATATACGAAAAAACTAACTACCAATAAAAAGCCACCCACAAGGATGGCTCTCCTTTTATAATCCCCCGATTAATAAAAGATAGTATTTTTATCATTAATCTGAACTTGGCACAGCTCCAATTTCCTTAATGGAAATAATATACCGAATAGATTTATCGGTAGGCCAATAGGCATAGCTCACCTGAAAGCGGTGATTAATTAATTTTTCATTCGGGAAAATAGTAGCTGAAGAACCAGCGGCATAAAACACATAGGGCTGTAAATTGCTTTTAGCAGCATCAAAAAAATATTGTTGCCCGTTGGATTCGAATAGTAATACAATATTGCTTTGTTTTCTTTGAGCGTCTTTGAATACCATTACAACTGATTCTGCAAATACAGAAGAACTTATCACTATTAAAAAACTTAAAAGAAAAAAATGTCGTTTCATACTTCTTTTTATTTTGTTTTTTTCTTTGTTGGTGTTATTGATCCAATACTAAAAACATTCGGCTCGCTTCTCCCCTCTTCATTCCCATCTGTTGAACTGAATACATTACCCTGCGAATCGGTTGTTTTAATAGTCCAAATAAATTGATGTGTTAAACTATCGTTGAACAATAATTGTGGACGCCATATATATTGTGTGGTGCCCCTCACTGTTGTAACCAATATTGGTTGATTTGATCTTAATGCCTGAACAGGCTCTTGAGTAGGGAGAATTTCATAAACTTCGAGTTGGTAATAAGGCAGATCGGTATTAGCCCTCAGCGCATTCGTCCACCTGAAAATAATGGCATTTTGGGCTTCAACTGCTTTTAAAACTGTTTCTTGCCTTGGCGCTATTAATACAGGCAATTGTATACCGGTCAACTGTATGATTCGGCATTGCGTGGGTGCAATTGGCACCGGTAAACCAACAGAATCAATCCGAACACATACCTGATAATTTCCTTGTAATAATTTACCTGTTTTTAGATAACTATTTAATGAAGTTGATGAAAGAAAATCGATGGCATGTAGAGGAAGAATTTCATTGGCTTGAAAAATATTATTTCCGGTATTTAATATAATTGCCCGCATTCTTTGTGGATTGGTAAAAGCAATTGTAGAACTTCCATCTGCAGATTTAATTTCTGTGTTAATTTTTACTACTCTTTGTTGTTGCGTATTATTATTAATCACCAATGTAGCTGTTCCCGGTTTAGAAGACCATTCAACCAATTTTGCAGGAGGCGTTCCATTCATGATAAAATTGACAGTTATTTGTGCAAAGTTTTTTTCCACGATCACTATCAAGAATATTACTATAAGTATTTTTTTCATAATGACT
>JAIEQT010000176.1 GCA_019747455.1 Chitinophagaceae bacterium
ATACCGATGTTTGGGTTGCATGAATCGATTGCTTTAGGCAAATATCTTCAAGGCTACGGCTTAAAAACAGGTTAAAACGAATTTAAAGCATTATTTCTCAACTTAGTTGAATATTGTATAATTTTCATATAACTTCTTTATTTATACTAGCTATTTGGTAGCTAATTAACGCGCAAAAGCTTGTTTCTGATGAGTTCAAAATAGGTCCAGGGAATAAAGTGATTAGCACCCGGTATAGTAATAGCTTCAACACGCACCTGATTTTTTAGTTTCTGCTCTCCGTAAAACATATTATTGATAGATACAAAACCATCTTTATCGCCATGTATAAAAGTTACAGGCGTTTTAATTTTATAGTAATCCTTATCTAAATGTTTGAGTTCTTTTTTAAAATCAACGATTTCATCGTTAGAGGGGCGTAGAGCGCCTGGCAGCAAATAACGAAAAGGGAAATACCGGAGCGGATATCGCCAGTATTCTTTGGGTTCATGTATGTATGCGATAGACCCTGCCAATATAGTAGCACTGGCAAACCAACCGGGGAAATCCTGAATCATTTTTATAACAATAGGCCCGCCAATACTATGTCCAACCAAATACATTGGTTTCCCATTTTTTTCGCTTTCAATTGCTGCAAACAAAAGGGGGACTTGATCTGCCAAACCCATAGCACTTCCAAAATCGCTATAGCCAAATCCTGGGCGGTCTATAGCCATGAGTCTAAATTTTTGAAGTAATAAGGAATCGGTTAGATATTGTTTAAATGCTTCCCAGCTACCGGGTGAGCCATGAATAAAAACCAATGTTGGCAAATTAGCTTTGCCTGAAACTACATAATGAATGGTTCGATTATTAACTTGTACATAAGCAAATCGTACATCTAATTTTTTATCCGCGAATTCCTTTTTTGCAGTAGCATCGGTAACACGCATTTGTACACAAGAGGGCGCTGCTATTAGCCAGCTCAACAGTAGTAATATAATTATCCATTTCCAAGTGAACAGCATTCCACAAGGTACAACGAAATAGAATGTATTTATGATTAGATACATTAATTATAGCGTACTCTTAGCAAGACTATTTTCCGATACAAAACTTACTAAAAATAAAATCGAGTTGATCTTCGTGTGTAATGGTACCGGTAATCGTTCCTAAATAATGTAATGCCTGCCGAATATCCAGCGCCAATAAATCGCCGGGTAGCTCATTATCTAAACCAGTATGAATATCTGTTAAGCTTTGTTGCAGCTGCTGCAAGGCGGCATGATGCCTTGCATTGGTAACAATTGTACTTTCTGCATAAATATCACCAGAAACTGTATGTTGCAACAAGGCTTCTTTTAAAGATTCGATCCCTGTTTTATCTCGGGCAGAAATAAATAAACATTCCACGATTACGTTCAAAGCAGTTCGCTGATCCGCTGTACAACTATCCGCTTTATTACCTACTACTATATAGGACATATTTTCTTTTTGCAACTGAGCAATATCTGCTTGTAAAACATCCGGTGTAGTAGTGACCGCATCAAATAAATAAATAGCTAACTGGGCACTACGCATTTTCTCTAAACTTTTAGATACACCAATCTCTTCAATAATATCGGCCGTATGCTCACGTATACCTGCCGTATCTATCAATCTAAATAATACGCCGCCAATATTCAATACTTCTTCAATCGTATCTCTGGTGGTACCGGCAATATCACTTACAATCGCTCGGTTTTCATTCAATAAAGTGTTCAATAAAGTAGACTTACCCGCGTTAGGTTTGCCAATGATCGCTACTTGAACCCCTTCTTTAATTACATTTCCGAGTTTGAAAGAATCAATCAATTGTTGAACAGCTTGTTGTAGTTCATCAATGAGTTTTCGAAATGCCGAACGATCTGCAAACGCCACATCTTCCTGAGAAAAATCTAATTCTAATTCTATAAGTGCAGAAAATTTTATCAGCGATTCTCTTAACATAGCCAAATCCGAAGAGAATCCTCCTTTCATCGTATGTAAGGCAGCACGCTTACTGGCTTCTGTATTACTGGCAATTAAATCGGCAACTGCTTCTGCCTGTGCTAAATCTAATTTACCTTTTAAAAAAGCACGTTGCGTAAACTCCCCTGGCTTAGCCAATCGCACACCTCGTTC
Organism: Chitinophagaceae bacterium; assembly: GCA_019747455.1. Classification (GTDB taxonomy): domain Bacteria; phylum Bacteroidota; class Bacteroidia; order Chitinophagales; family Chitinophagaceae; genus Sediminibacterium. Next base: position 2,143 of record JAIEQT010000176.1, read on the forward strand.
AGTAATAGCTTCTATAATTTGTTGTTGAATAAAGGGAGAACCATGACAACTAATTTCAATTACATCTTCTCCTGTATACGATTTAGGTGATTTATACAAAGAGAGCACCACCTCATCGAGTACCTGCTCTCCTTGCTTTAATAAACCAACATGAATGGTATGTGATTTTTGATCCTGCAAATTTTTAGATGGGAACAATTGATTTATTACCTCAAAAGTTTTAGTACCGCTTACCCTGATCACCCCAATGGCTCCAATACCCGGTGCTGTAGCCAATGCTACAATTGTATCATCCCATCCCATAAATTGCATACTCATGCAACAAAGGTACTAATCCTCATTTACCATAAATACGATTGATTGGCGTTGTCTGTAAATCACGTTCTTGCCATTCTGCACTGCCGGCTTCCAAGAGGGTCCTTTTTGTATTACGCGCACGGCTTCTGCTTTGGTACCGTAGCCGGGATCATTTTCAGCCACTACATCACTAATAGTGCCATCTTTAGCTACGATGAAAGAAACAACTACTGTGTATTTTCCTACAGGTGCTCCATTTTGAACGGGCAGATCGCTGTTCAAGTTTTTTTGCAAGTATTTTGTCCAACCGGCTAACCCACCCGGAAATTCTGCAGGGTTTTGTACTATCGTAAATACTGCGTTCTCATAATCGGGTTCTTTTTTTATGCCTTCTCCATTACCCAATATCGCTTTTTCAACAGGAGGTATAACAATGCCATCATCTTTGTTTCCATCTTGATTGAAGGTACCAATCTTCGTGTCTTCTAGTTTTTCTACTTCTATAATTTCATCTTCTTGTTTTACTTCGTTGTCAATTACAATTTTAGGTGGCGTAAATCGACTAATCTCAACTTTAGGTACTTCTTGTTTTGGCGGTGGTGGCGGTAATTCTTTTTCAATTGGTTTGTCTTCCACTTTGCTCAGTGTTATTTCCGGACCAACCATATCAATGATATTACCCGATCCATTACCTGCGAACAAGGTGGCTGCAATAAATACCGCTACAACAGCACCGGTACTTATTAAAGCTACTCTAATTCGTTTACTATATGTTTTTCTTAAATCGTATGCGCCGTATTGTTTGTTACGGCCTTCAAAAAGAATGTCGAGTAAATCACTACTCATAATGTTTTTCGTTTCCATGGTGTTTGGTTTTATGAATATGATTCGATGAATCAATTATTTCCATAAACCATGAATACGTACATAAAAAAACTCCCACATCAAATGATGCAGGAGTTTGTATTTTCTTTTGGCATTTATTTATTCTTCAGACACTACGAACGTGATACTCTGGCGGTTACGATAAATTACGTTTCTACCATTTTGTACAGCAGGTTTCCACTTAGGACCTTTTGTAATTACACGCATAGCTTCTGCTTTAGTACCATAACCAGGATCGTTCTCGGCGGTAACATCACTGATGCTACCATCTTTTGATACGATGAAGGAAACGATAACAGTATATTTTCCGGGAGGTGCTCCGTTTTCAACGGGTAAATCTCTGTTAAGATTACGCTCAAGGTACTTAGCCCAAGCGCTTTGTCCACCAGGGAACTCCGCAGGGTTTTGTACCACCGTAAATACTTTATCATAATCTTCTTCCTGCTTAGGTGCTTCTACTACACCGGTACCTTTACTTTCCACAGGTGGAGCAACGATACCTTCATCCTTAGTACCTTCCTGATTGATGGTACCGATTTTGGTGTCTTCCAATTTCTCTACCTCTTTGATTTCATCTTCTTGTTTCACTTCCTCATCTTTAACGATTTTAGGAGGTGTAAACTTGGTTATTTCCACTTTAGGAGGTTCCTGCTTAGGTGGTGGCGGTGGAGGAGGTGGCTCAGGTTTTTTCTCTTCCTGTTTCACGTTCTCCAACGATACGTCTTGCACGATAATTTCTGATTTTCCTTTCTTTGTGCTATTAGCAATTAGAGAACCAACGAGTAGCAATGCACAGATCACAAAAGTACCTACCAGCGCATATGTGATACGCTTGTTGTATGTTTTTCGCAATTCATACGCCCCGTACTCTTTGTTTCTTCCTTCGAAAAGAAGATCAAGAATATCAGCTGATTTAATTTTATTTACATCCATTGTAAAAAGTTATTAGGGTTATTGCTTGATCTAATTAGCGCCACCGGCATTTTGTTCCGACTTTGCAATCAACTGTTCTTCAATATCCAGAATATCCACCAACGCATATTTTTTTAGTACGTTAATCGACATTTCATCAAGAATATCAATCACATTGCGATACGTGCACTCTTTCGAGGGCTTAATAATCACTACCAAATCTTTCTCATTGGTACGTGATTTTTTATCCATCAATACGCCTCTGATATCTTTGAAGTTAGAAGACTTGAAATTTGATGCTGAGTTATCAAGCTGTCCTTCATAGTAAAAAACATTATTGTCTTTCCCTAAAAGCACAGTTATTACCCCCGATTCCTTGGCTTTGTTCTGATCTTCCGGCTTATCCGCATCCTTCGGCAAGAATAAGCGCATTGCCGTAGGCTGACTCATCGTTGTAGTGAAGATGAAGAACGTAATCAGCAGGAACCCGAGATCCACCATCGGGGTAAGATCCACCCTGGTTGATAGTTTTTTCCCTTTTTTGACGCCGGGGCCTTTTTTATGGCCACCACCGCCTGAGGTATCCATTTCTGCCATGTCGGTAGAATTTAGTTTTCGTTTATAATATTATTTACTCTGCTCTTTTTTCTCCACTCTGATTAGCTTTCCATAAATCGGTACCAACCGGTACTGCTTCTGGATTAGTAACCATTTGGAATTTTAGGAAGTCATTCTTTTTAAAAGCATCGATCACTGCTTTAAAAGAAGGATACTTTGATAAGTTATCGCCCTTCATCAATAAGTTAGGGGCTTTGTTACCTTGATAAGCTTCATTAACTAAGCGCATCCAGGTCATTAACTCATTATTGGCAGTATCCTTCACCGGTATACCCGGTAAATTTCCTCCTTTACGCTGATCTTCCGGTAAGCTTACAAAAGAAGCAATGCTACTCAAAGGAGCTCCAAAAAAGTTTGCTTTTTTGAAAGCTTGCACATTGATTCCCAGATTCTTGGTATTATTTAAAGCATTGGCAATAAATTCTTTCTTGTTTTCATCATCCATAGAAAGAAATACTTTGCCGTCTTTATCAATAATTATCATTACGAAATCCTTATCTGGTGCCACTTTTGCCGCTACCGAGTTAGGCGTAGTAACTGCTATGGCTTCAGCAGGCTTAAACTTGGTCGTTAAAATGAAAAACGACAACAAGAGAAAGGCCACGTCGCACATCGCCGTCATATCGATACTGGTACTCTTACGAGGTAATTTGGCTCTACCCATTGTTTAATGTTTAACTGTTCTCACAAATTAGATGCATAATGTTTTGATTTCCATAACTAATCTTTCGATTATTTATAGTTAGCAGCAAAACTTTGTGTTAATGTGAAACCAGATTCATCAATACCATAGGTGATACCATCAATACGCGTAGTAAACACGTTATACATAATGATAGCTACCGCTGAAGTACCGATACCTAAAGCCGTATTAAATAAGGCCTCAGAAATACCTTTTGATAATTCACGAGCGGCATCACCACCACCTTCATCACCCAGGGCAGAGAATGATTTGATCATACCAAGTACCGTACCTAACAAACCTAAAAGGGTTGCTACCGATGCGATAGTTGATAAGAATACCAGGTTTTTCTCAAGCATTGGCAATTCAAGTGCTGTAGCTTCTTCTACTTCTTTCTGAATATTCAATACTTTTTGTTCTGTTACCAATTCTGTGTTGGTAATCATCTCTTTATATTTTTTCAAACCGGCTTTCATAACATTACCTACAGATCCTTTTTGCTTATCACAAGCAGCAATCGCTTTATCTACATCTTTGTTAGCTAAATGGAATTGTACGGTACGCACAAATTCAGCAATATTGCCTGTACCTGCTGCTTTAGAAACAGTAAGTAATCTTTCAATAACGAAAGTAAGTACACAAAGGAAGCTACCAATAAGGATCGGTACGATGATACCACCTTCATACATTTTACTCAAACCTGCTTTTGGTCCTTTGTGGTTAGGCCAGAAACCACCACTTGGATCTGGTGCAGTAAAATTACTATCTGCGCCCAGTACAAAACGCCAGATTACATAACCCAATAAAATACACGCTAAAGGTGCCATCCATGAAATCGCGTTGCTGCTCTTCTTTGGTTGAACAGAAGTTGCACTCTTTGCTGCAGCGGTTGGTTTTGTTTCAGCCATGACTCAATTGATTTTTGGTTTTTTAAATTAACAGTTGGTTTAATAATTTCCTGTAGCAATCGTCTTCAGCTACAAAAGGGCTTACAAAATAGGTAATTTATTGAAAGGAACAAATTTGCGTGGAATAATCTTTCGGTAATTTTCTTTTACCGATTGTCAGTAGCCATTCATCCAAACGTTTGCACAAAAACTTGAATTCCTTGTTAAGCCCATTATCTTTAGCATCCCTAAATCTACAATTAAACAATGAGAAAGATTGCTCTAACTGCCGGCTGTATAGCCATGGCACTCCTGATTCAGGCGCAGCAAAGGCCTCAAAACCCTAATCCTACGCCTACTCCGGGCCCCGGCGCACCTGCCGGTAGCTCCCAA